>JACQKO010000008.1 GCA_016204525.1 Candidatus Levyibacteriota bacterium
CCTCTCCCCTTCTCCCTTGAATTTTTTCTTCGAGTTTTTGTCCTGAGAGTTTTGTGTAATCAGGAAATTTTGAGATGTCAAAATAAATAGCTTGATCAGTTTTGTAAGCGAAGCCTTTTTCGACCAATGTTTCAATGAGTGCAATTTGATCTTCTATGTGCTCTGTTGCGCGTGCCACAATATCGGGCTTCTCAACATTTACCAATTTGAGAGACTTCCAAAAGTCGTCTTCAAAAAACTTTGCGACCTCAGACACGCTTTTACCAAGTTTTGCTGCGCCTTTTTCAAGTTTATCCTCGCCCGCATCTTGATCCGATGTTAAGTGACCCACGTCAGTAATATTCATCACATGCCGAACTTTGTACCCATTGGCACGAAGTGTCCGAACTAAAATATCGTCATTTATGTATTTTCGAAGATGTCCAATATGAGTATAGTCATAAACCGTAGGTCCACAAGCATACAAACCAACATTGGGAGGATTTAGGGGTTCGAATTCCTCAATCTTCCGCGAAAGTGTATTATATAGCTTCATACGAGAATTGTATCAGAAGTTCAGGCTAATAGTCTACAGACCACGGTCGCAAGCTCGTAGTCGGTGAATCGTAGACTGAAAGCTACAGAGGAAGGCTTGATTCTCATTATGTTTATGATATTATTATTTCGATGACTACTGAATCACCGAGTCGAACAGAAGTTGCTACATTTACATTTGACAGCATTCTAAAAGCAAAAACTCAAAATGGCGATGAGCAAGCTCGTAGGGTAAGTGATCTAATTAAGGCTGGACGAATCCATCTTGTCCCCGTACCCAAAATTGTGATAGGCAGAAGAGAAAAAGCAGTAAAAGTCCTCGAATCCACAAGAGGGAAAGTTGCTAATATGGCGGTAATAATTAGCGAATATCAGTTTTCCGGCGGAATACCCGTTATCCTATCAACCATGATGGATGACGCTCTTGAAGATGCCTCCAGACATATAGGTCGTTATGAGCGGGAAGGCATTGATCTTCAACCTGCAGGTCAGGAAGACCTTGAAGCTATACGAGCATTTAATTTTGATCAAGGCTTGTAATGTTAAGCTATATTCGTTGTTTGTATTGCAAACGATTTACCGATAAATTACTTTAGGAGTTCGCGGATGGCAGCCTCTAATTGATTATCGAATCCTTTGTCTTTCATTTTGGCGCTTTTTGTGGCATCAAACTCTACTTTAATATCCGGCTCAAGACCGGTTTTGTTTATCCATGTGCCTTTTGGTGTCAGCCATTTTGCAACCGAAATATGAAGGCTGGCTCCATTATCAACGTCAACCGCCTGCTGAATTGTCCCTTTACCAAAAGACTTGTCGCCCAAAAGTTTCGCTCGTTTATGATCACGCAGCGCTGCGGCAACAATCTCAGAAGCAGAAGCCGATCCCTTGTTGATTAATACTATTAAGGGTTTTTCGAGTAATGTTCCGCGTCGTGAAACTCGAAGCGATTCTTGATTTTTTGATTCATCTTCCTGAATCACAACTACTCCGCTCTTTAGAAATTCTGATGCAACAAAAACCGCATCATTAAGATATCCGCCGGGATTATTTCGTACATCAAGAATTATTCCACGAAAATCTTTCTCGTTTACCTTTGTATTGATTGAGTTGGCGACAGAAACCCACTCATCATTAGTTTTATCTCCAAACTGTGAAAGCCTTATGTAGGCAATGGGCGGGCCGATTTTATCTTCCGAACATTCATCCTTCCCACAGCTAATATTCTTTACCCATCCCGTAACGCTCTTTATTAGTATTGTGTCTCTTACAATTTTAATTACCGTAGGTGTCTTTTCTTTATCGTGTAGAACCGTAAGTTCAACAGTTGTACCTTTTGGTCCGCGAATCTTTTCAACTGCCACAGGGACCGTCCAGCCAGCCGTGTCCTCGTCATTTACTTTTAAAATTAAGTCAGAAGACCTTACCCCTGCTTTTTGAGCAGGAGTATCATCAAGAGGCGCAACAACCATAACTCTATTATCGGGTGAGAGTGAAAGTTCTGCTCCAATCCCCGTGAATTCTCCTGCTAGTTGGGTTTTGAACTCGGTATTTTCTTTTGGCGGAAAAAAAGAGGTGTACGGATCCTGAAGGGATGATAGTAATCCGTTTATTGCTCCATAAAGAAGTTTTGTTGAGTCAATTTTTGTTTTATCGTAATAATCTTGATTAATTCGGTCAAAAACTTCATAAAACAGGCGCATGTCAAGTTGTTGCGCTGATGGAGGATTTTTAGATTGTATTGAAACAATTGGTTTATAATTTTTCCAAGACCAATTTATATTGTTAGTGCCTAAAATGAAGCCTGCGGAGAGGGATATTATAATGACAATAATCAACTGAAATATCCTGAGAGAAATAATCTTTCGCATAGAGAATAATCATACAAGGTTTGAGTATCGACTTCAAGCGGCATGACCTTAATTACCAATAACCAATTGATCAATTTTCAAACCAATTTTCAATCATCAATGTTTAATTATTAAACATTTAACATTGGTTAATTGGTTTGGTTATTGGTGCTTGATGAATTGGTCATTATTCCGGGCGGACTACGTAGGGAAGAAGCGCAAGATACCTTGCCCGTTTGATTTCGCGAGTCAACTTTCTTTGATGCTTTGTGCAAAGTCCAGATCTTGCTCTTGATTGTATTTTCCCTCTTTCCGTAACGAACCGCAAAATCACTCCTTCCTCAAGAAAATAAGGATTCTTTTCCTCTTTGCAAAAAAAACACTCTGTTTTTGCTTCTTGCCGTTTTTTGCGTGTTCCTGCAGCTTTCCTCATTTTAGAAAGGAATATCTTCCGGATCTATATCGCTCGCCTCGTTCGCGCCCTTACTCGATACCTCCTCTGTCTTGGTTTTTACCCCCTTTGTTTTCTTCCTAGGTTTTCCTTCGGCTCCACCTGGCGACACAGGAGATTCGTCCAATAATTCAGGCGTCGGCTCTTCTTCTCTTGTCAGCCCACCCTCGCGCCTTGAGTCTAAAATTATCATGTCGTTTATGACAATCTCGGTAATATATCTTTGTGCGCCATCTTGTCCTGTCCAACTTCTGTTTGAGAGCCTTCCTTCAATATAGATTTTTCTTCCTTTTGTTAAGAGTTGAGAACAAAGCTCGGCAAGCTTGTTCCATGCAACTAAACGATGAAAGTCTGCTTCTTCCTTCTTTTCACCAGAATCAGTTACCCATGATCTGTTAGTCGCAAGACCAAAAGTACACACAGCTGTTCCTTGCGGCGTGTATCTTAATTCTGGATCCCGTGTCAAGTTTCCTATTAATTCTACCTTATTTAAACTTCTTGCCATAATTTTTTATTTCGAGAGGACACCTAGGTTTCCTCTCGACGTCGCTTGAGGCTAAGCCTCATCCCGCAGAAGGCGGGACCGCGACTGCTCTCTTTCCAGTATTACTCTCGTACTAGTAGGTGTCGCAGCACTTCTTCCCTTATTCCGAGTCTTTTGTTAAAGTCTTGTGCAACATTGTCTGCTTCAAAGCTTAAAACCGCAAATTCTCCTCTTCTCTCGCGTTTTATTGGGTACGAGAGCTTTTTCTCGCCTAATAACTCTAGTTTATCGCCCGAAACCTCACCCATTATCTTTTTGATTTCATCTAGGAGCTTATCTTTTTGGTCCTTTTTTAGATCAGGCGCAAGCACCATTACCAATTGGTATTTTTTCATGTAAATATATGAAAGCTTTTGCTAATGATACAAAATTGAGCTTGAGAATACAAGGGGCTAACTAGCGGCTAGTTGCTAGTCACTAATTGCTAGTTATTTGGCGCCGCTTCGAGTGTGGCTTTTATTTCGATCGTTTTATTATCACGGGAAACTGTTAATGTTACTTCCTGTCCCACTTTCTTCTTATTAATAATTACCGCAAGATTGTTATCTTCAGTCACGTTTTCTCCGTCAATCTTTGTGATGATATCGCTAGTTTCAAGACCTGCTTTTTGCGCAGGAGATCCTTCTAATAAGCCTCTAACAAATGCTCCTTGAGGTAGTTCATTCAAAGCCGCTACACGTTTGCTTATCATCATATAGGAAACACCCAAGAACGCCCTATTGAATTGGCCGGTCGAATTAAAGTTCTGGATTGACTCTTTGACTACATTTATAGGAATTGCAAAGCCAATATTTTGGCCGGCCGAGGCAACCGCCACATTAACACCTACTACTTCACCTACTGAATTTAGAAGAGGCCCGCCTGAGTTTCCAGGATTTATTGCAGCGTCTGTTTGTATAACGTTATCAAGTCTCTCTACAAAGCCTTCAAAAGGATTTCCCGCGGTGATGCCTCGACCGAGCCCCGAAATAACACCTGTTGTTACTGTGTTTCGAAACTCTCCAAGCGCCGTACCTATTGCAATAGCAAATTGCCCAACCTCAAGATTGTCTGAGTTTCCAAGTTTTACTTCGCGGAAACGTTCGGCTGATGGATTCGCAACTTTAAGAATTGCAATGTCATTTAAGGGATCTCTATAAATTCTTTCAACGTTATATTTTGTCCCTTTTGAATCCACAACAATGTATTTAACATCTCGATCAGAAACAACATGCTTATTAGTTACCACAAGTCCTTCTACTGAGACGATAAAACCTGAACCTATTAACCTCTCTTGATCCTCTTCTTTACCTAGCTCTTGACCTTCAAATAATACAGAGAAGGGCCCTACTCTCAAACTTTGTCGCTTGTCTCTTTGCTCTACTCCGATTGTCACAACTGATGGCCCAACGTTCTTTACAACGTCAATGACAAGATTTTGTTCACGCGTAACCTGGATCTCCTTCTCCACTTGGGGCAAACTTTGGCTTGGACTTGTTAAAGCTGGAATGAATCTAGAGGCGCCTTCCCAAATAATTAAGACTCCAAAAAGTATTAAAACTACAATTCCCAAATTCCGCATAAGGGTCTAATTATTCTAATACAAGATAGATTTTTCGTCAAATCTTACAAAATACTACCAATACTACAAATGCCACAAATACTACAAATAATTCAATGACTACTTGTCGAATTTATTGAAATATTGGATATTGGTAGTATTGGTATTTATTGGTAGTATTAATATATGTCGTCAAAGAAAGGAATAGCGAGCAACGTTATTGAGACCATAGGGGAACCTGTTCGAACTATAAAAGGGGATGTTAAAAAACAGGTTGGGAATATATCTCTCGATCTTGTGAAAATGCTTTACGTCGATCCCGAGCATACATTTAAAACAGAGGGAGAGCTCGAGCAAATTAAAAATCGTGAAAGAATGGAGAAACTTGAAGGCTTTAAACAATCCAGGAGAGAACTTAATGCCATGCAAGGAAAGGTTGTCAGCGAAGAAACCATAGACGAAGAAGCAAGGAGATATATAGAAGAAGAGGAAAAAAGACTCGCACGAAGCCTACAAAAATTTGAAATATCAAGCCGCGAAGCTGCAAATTCACTTGGCGAAGAAACATCACAAGAGAAAGAACAAGTAGACCAACAGAGAAAAATTGCGGAGGAAGAAGAAAGAAAAAGAAAAGAAGCCGAGAAACAGGCAAGGCTTGAAAACGTAGTCGAAGCCCCTCCGGGAAAGGTAGGGGGACTAGCCTTCGGCAAGAGGAAACGAACAGCGCCACGAATGATGCGGCCGCCCAAAAGCGCCGAATCAAAGGCTGGACGCGGCGTCGGAGGCTAAAATAGCAGAAAACGCCGCCCCCACAAAGTCATCACCAAAACCGAATAAGCTCACCAAGAAAAACCGCTCCAACCCCTCGATGATAGCATCGAACAAAAATCCCGCAAAGCAATCCTTAGTAGATTTTGATAAAATACAAATATGAATACAATTCATATAATTATCACGGGAGGAACAATTGATTCGTATTACGACGGATTGAAAGACACTGTTGTCCCAAATAATGAATCCATTATTCCTGAATTTTTGGATAGCTTAAAAAGCCATGATACAACATTTGTGTTTACTACTATCTGCATGAAAGACAGCCGAAATCTAAACGATGAAGACAGAAAAAATATATTAAAAGTTGTTGAGGAAAGCAAACACAATAAGATACTAATCACCCACGGCACTTACACTATGCCCGACACCGCAAGGGTTCTTAAAGCCAATTTAAAAAGAAGCGATCAAGCAATCATTTTGACAGCATCAATGATACCAATCAGAGGCTTTTCTCCGTCTGATGGAACTTACAATCTTGGCTATAGTATTGCAAAGCTCCAGGATCTACCTAACGGAATCTATCTTTGTATGAATAGTCACGTATTCAACCCAGAGGAAGTCGTAAAAGATTTAGCTGAAGGAAAATTCAGTTCTATATTTTTTCCTGAATCCCCCGAAAAATAACTTCTCTTGCGAAGCTGGATACAACCAAACTAAGCGATAGCAACTTTTGGGTGTGTTATGCTCTACCTTTCCCCTTAGAGATCAAAAGTAATATCAGGAATATCGGTTGCTAAAATATAGGAAACATATGGCGAAACTTCATAAACATTTTTCAAAAAGTCTATTTCGTCTCGGCATTCATATGGGCAAACGAATACACTCTTCTGCAGTTGTTGAAACTCAAGATCTTTCAGCTTCTTTCTTAGCATCTCACGCACTCCTTTTCTGCTTTCGGGAATATCAAATATTACTACCCTAAACAAACCATCCCATGTAGAAGTTTTCTTTATTTTCAAATCGTCTAACTTATACTGAAGTGTTTTCTTGTTGCCTTTGTCTGTTAAAATGAGTTTTATTTCTCCGTCAATCTCTTCCCAAGAAACAAGCTTCTGATTTTCAAGTCTTTTAATAGTTTTTCTAAGTGTTCCGCGTTTCCTTGCTTTATTCCATCTGGTTTCATCTCCGGTTCCAGGGAAAAGTAATTCCTTTCCAATTACTACGCCAGCTTCGATAACTGAAATAATTGCTCTGGTTAATTCATAAGTATCTTTTGCAACTAATGCCATACACCTAATTATTGCGATAGCAACTGGTTGGTGTCAATAAGCTTATAATAGTTATTCGATAACTATTTCCATACCCTATCTACTCTACTTCACAATCAATAGGTTCGAAGGTTGACAAATGAGGCTCTCTTGTGAGAAAATGCTTTTGATCATGAAAATTAATGGATTAAATCATTATCACTACAATCTCGCTTAATGGCGGTTGTAGTTTTCGTGGTTTAACACTATTTCGAATAAGCAACCGCCGAAAGGCGGTTTTTTCGTGCCAATATGCTATTATATAAATAAGATGATAGAGCCACAAACATTGAAAGGATTTCGGGACTTTTTTGTTAAATGAAGACGATAACAAAAAAGCTCCCTTTCGGGAGCGCTCACAACAGTCTTTCGACTGCGTATATTAGTATATCAAAGCGTAGGAAAAAGTCAAGGGATAAATAAAATGAATAAGAATAATATGTCAAGAATAGAACCTAAAACATTGAAAGGGTTTCGGGATTTCTTACCAAAAGAGACCCGAAAAAGACAGTATGTTATTGATGCCTTGCGAAAGGTGTTTGAGTCCTATGGCTTTGAACCACTTGAAACTCCAGCTCTTGAGTATGCTGAAATACTCGAAGGAAAATATGGTGAAGAAGGAGAAAGATTTATGTATAAATTCGAGGACAAGGGTGACCGCAAAGTCGCGCTTCGATATGATCAAACAGTTCCATTGGCACGTGTCGTCTCTCAATATTCGAATGACCTTCCCCTACCCTTCAAACGCTACCAGATTTCAAACGTTTGGCGCGGAGAAAACCCGCAAGCCGGCCGCTTCCGCGAATTCCTGCAATGCGACATCGATACAGTCGGAACGAATTCACTTCTTGCAGATGCCGAAATAATAGCATGCGCTGCAAAAGGTCTCAAAGCACTAGGTTTTTCAAAATTTAAAGTTTTGATAAATGATAGGAAAGTTTTTTCAGGACTAATTGAGGATAACAATAAATTACCGGCAATTGTTCGCGCAATCGATAAATTGAAAAAAAACGGTCGGGAAAAAGTTATTGATGAAATAGTCTCTGCAGGAATTGAAAAAGGACTTGCAGGAGAGATATTGCAAGCTCTTGAAACTCAAAAACCTACAGAAAATATCAATCGATTATTTGGTTATCTGAAGACTCTTGGCATATCGGAGGGCAATTTCGAATTCGCCCCTTTCCTGGCAAGAGGTCTTGATTATTACACATCGACGATATTCGAGATTGAAATTGAAGGATATGATGCGGGTTCTGTTTGCGGGGGCGGACGGTACGATAGTTTAATCGGAATGTTTGCAAATCGAACCATCCCGGCTGTCGGTTGTGCATTCGGGTTCGATCGACTAATCGAAGCCATGGATTCACTCAACCTATTTCCCGCCGATCTTACCACAGCTCGCGTTTTAGTGACTGTTTTCTCAAAAGAGCTTTTTGAAAAATCGTTCAAGGTCGCCTCTACTCTTCGAGAGAAAGGAATAAACACCGAGATTTATCTTGATGAACAAGCTAAAATGGACAGGCAACTAAAGTATGCTGACCAGAAAGACATATCTTACGTAGTTATTATCGGTCCAAAAGAGGCGGGAACGGGTTCGGTAACTCTTAAAAATATGAGAACCGGCGAGCAGAAGACAGTACCCCTTGAGCAACTAGGTGAAGCGGTGAAGCAGTAAATCAGTGTACCAGTATCCAGTGAGGCGGTAAATAATATTACTGATTTACTGACTACTCTTTTACTGCCCTACTGTTTTACTGCTATACTGATAATATGTTTCTTCTTAAAGGGGATCATTTCAGGACTGCTGTCATTGCGCTTATTATTGCCAATATAATTTGGGGCGCGGCTCCTCCAATTTTTAAATGGGCACTGCAAGATATTCAACCCTTTACGCTTGCTTTCCTCCGATTTTTTATTGCCGCTATTTTGATTTTACCCTTTGCTTATAAGCACCTTTCCATTAAAAAGGAGGACATCGCTGAAGTTTTCTTAATCGGATTTTTAGGAGTTGCTTTAAACATTACATTTTTCTTTTTTGGTTTAAAGTATGCTCCATCTATTAATGCTTCAATAATAGGTTCGGCAGGACCAATATTCCTGATTTTGTTTGCATTTATATTTCTTCGCGAGAAGCCCAAGAAAAGAGTGATAACGGGATCTATTATTGGACTTATGGGGGTGCTTGTTATTATGTTTAAACCACTTCTGTCAGCGGAGTCAAATTTAGATTTACTTGGGAATGCTTTTTTCTTTATTGCAATGCTTGGAGGACTTGGTCATATAATAATCGGGCGTCAACTTCTTAAAAAGTATGAGCCTCTGGGTTTAACTTTCTGGTCTTTCTTTATAGGAACTCTCTGCTTTCTGCCCTTTTTTATAAACGAAAACCTCAATCAAACATTTCTCTCAAATATTACAATACCCGTAATCGTTGGTGTTTCTTTTGGAGCCGTTCTCTGCTCAACGCTTGCCTATTTTCTCTTCTTCTGGGCTCTCAAGTATATGCCAGCATCTGAAACTGGAATATTTGTATATTTGGATCCAATCGTAACAGTTCTTATAGCCCTGCCCTTGCTTGGCGAGGCACCAGATACATTCTACTATATTGGTTCCCTGTTCGTCTTCTTTGGAATCTATATTGCAGAGGGCCGCATCCACTACCACCCCATTCACTTGCTTAAAAGGGCCTAAGTAGTATTTCTCCCTCTAACTCTAAGGCACGTTAAGCTATTGTCTAGATTAGTATGGCCGGGCATGCTATCGTCTTTTTGCGCTTGTCGAGGTAAATCGGCAAAAACAAGCTTACCGTCTCTCACCTCTACCGGTCTTGCCCTTCCTCCTTCTCTTAGTGGAACGTAAAGACCTTTTTCGTCCATCTTGAATTTTCCTAAATGTAATATTTCGTCACCCATATTCTTGCTTAAGCTTAATAAACAAGGTATAATTATATCATGAAGGCACAAATTCATCCACAATACTATCCTGCCGCGCAGGTTGTTTGTTCTTGCGGCAACAGGTTTACCGTGGGATCAACCAGGCCTGAAATCCACGTTGAATTATGCGATAACTGCCACCCATTTTATACAGGGCAGGCGCGGTTTGTTGATGCTGCATCCCGAATTGAAAAATTTGCAATAAAGCAACAGGCGGCAAGCAAAGTGGTTAAGAAAAAGAAAGAGGAAAAGAAACCTGAAGAGGAAGTCGGCCCTCAGACACTTCGAGAAATGCTACAAGCCTTGAAGCGTTAACGCTTCAAGGAAATTTCCAATTTCAAATTTCAAATTTCCAATCAATTATTCAATTCGCAAATTGATAAATTAACTGGCAACTGGAAAGTGGAAACTGGAAACTTTAAGTTAATATGGATACCAATTACATTAATGACCAAATAAAACTTATCGATGATAAGATCAAAGAAGCGGAATTACTATTGTCGGATAGTGAGATGGCGCCGCTTGCCCGGGCGGAAATCGAAGAACTCAAGAAACAGAAAAAAGTGCTCACGGATTTAAGTTCGAACGACATGCGATTTGCGACAAGCGACAAACCAACCGATACTCTCTCTTATCGTAACGTGATTCTTGAAGTAAAAGGAGCGGCAGGTGGAGACGAAGCAAAAATATTTTCCGGCGAATTATTGCGAATGTACCAAAGGTATGCTGAGCTAAAAGGTTTTCGCGTTGAAAAATTGGATGAACAAACAATAAAGATTATTGGACGTGACGCGTTCGGGCTATTTAAATTCGAAGCGGGCGTTCATCGCGTTCAAAGGATTCCCGACACAGAAAAACGCGGTCGGGTTCATACATCAACCGCCGTCGTTTTAGTATTGCCAGAACTTGAAGATATTGATCTGCATATAAATCCGGATGACATTGAATTTGAGGCCTTTCGCGCAGGTGGCCATGGAGGACAAAACGTTAACAAAGTTTCAACCGCTGTTCGCTTACGACATAGACCAACAGGCATTGTCGCAACCTGTCAGACCGAAAGACACCAGGCTCAAAATCGTGAAAATGCTATGAAAATACTTCGCGCAAAACTTTGGGAACTTGAGGTCGAGAAACAAAATAAAATCATTTCCGAACTCAAATCTACTCAAGTTGGTAAAGGGATGAGAGCCGAAAAAATCAGGACATACAATTTCCCACAGGATCGCGTCACGGACCATAGAATCGGCCGCTCTTATCACAATTTACCAGCAATTCTTGACGGTGACATCGAAAAGATTTTAGTCGACCTCACGGCAGCCGAGCAGGCAGAAGGATAATGCTACTTGATAATAACCCAATAAACAAATACTACCAATAACCCAATCAATCGAATACAATCTAAGGATGGGGATTAAAAATAAGCCATGGGATATCCATGAAAGAATATATCAATTCGTAATAGATGTCTTGAAGTTTTTGAAAAAAGTTCCTAGAACACCTGAAAATTTAATAATAATCCAACAATTAACAAAATCTGTCACTTCGATGGGGGCAAATGATCAAGAAGCGGATGGAACCGATAGCGCAAGAGATTTCGTTTCCAAATACGCAATTGTTCGAAAAGAAGGTAAAGAATCTAATTATTGGCTGAGAGTAATATTTGACACCAACATAGATTTGCAAACATTAATGAACGACTTGCGACAAGAAGGAAAAGAAATTGTGAAAATTGTAAGTACGATTATTTTGAATACTAAAAGGAAAAAATAGTTTTGTCCTCGTTTCTGAATTAAGAAATTGATTTGTTTATTTGTTTATTGGTAGTATTGGGTTATTAGAAGTTTTGCGCTAGTTTGGGATAATTAGACCTAATTGATCCTAGTTGATTAAACCTGATACTTTGTATTATTATGTTGGTGGGCAGGAAGAAGTAAGATTTTTTTCTCGAAAGAGAGGAATCTCCGAAACTTTCTGTCTTTTTTTGTGATCACAAGCGGTGTTACTCTTGATTTACGCGGATTTGAGAGCTGATTCACACCGATAGATTCTGTTTGTTGTTATACATTTTGCAGAACTTCGACTACATCCGAGAGGGTGAGTTTTGAGCCTTTCATCTTGGGATTTTTGGGACTTCCGTTGAGTAGCATTCTTTTTGAAACATGCAAGAACCAAGTAGCATCAGGGTCGATCTTCTTGAGCTTTTCATAAACTGGAGTTAAGTCTATGTCGACATCCTCAAACACTTGGCTTTTGGCTGTTGGCTGTTGGCCATTGGCTCTTTTTTTTGGACGGGCTTTTATTCGAACACTGCCGGTTGACGGATCTTTACGGACCGCAATTACATATCCCATAACTTGCGCAAGTTTTAGAACCGTATCGTTGAGCGTTTCGATTGCAATGGACTTTCCCCAATGAGTAGTAAACTCTATGCCTTTATCTTTTATTTCTTTTTCTGCCCAAACTTTATTTTCAAAATAATGGTAAATACTGTCCATAACATCCATACCAAAAGCCATTACGCTCGCATCATCTTTTGGATACATAAGTTTTATTCCATGAATTAGGGAGACTATCGAAAAATCATAAACTTCATTGGCAGGATCTGCCCAAAATACTTCCTGGAAATGGTCTTCGTTTACCGCATATTCGACAATTCGCTTCAGGGCTACCACTTTATTCTCATCTTGCGATAACGACTTATTATTTGCGAGAACATAATCAAGAGCAAGTTTTGTGGCACAAGTATTATCATCCTCTGTTTGGTGATGGTCTAAGGGCCCAAGTCCTGTGTCAACGTGAATCACATCATGGTCATCCACCCTTTCAATGGTTTCTCCTTCTCGAATATAAACACCCTTCAATTTTTCACCGGCCGGGACAAATCTGTGTTCGGCATTCTCCCATCCGGGCAAAAACCGCTTAATGATCCAA
>JACQKO010000009.1 GCA_016204525.1 Candidatus Levyibacteriota bacterium
GTAAATATACATATTAAATCTTAAATATTTTATTTTTGATATGTATTTTTTATATTTGATTTTTAATATTTAATATGATGAACGACTTTACAGATATAACTGAGGAACAAAAACAGGATTACAATAACATTGTCGCGCATCCTTTGCAATCGTTTGAGTGGGGGGAGTTTCGGAAAAAAACCGGAGTCAAAGTTATCCGCCGGGGACTTGTCCGCAATGAAAAGCTTGTCGAAGGGTTTACCTTAACTCTTCATAAAATACCCCGAACAAAACTATATATCGGTTATCTACCAAAAGGTAATTCACCAACAGACGAATTAATCGACGAACTACAGCGAATAGGACGCGAAGAAAACTGCATTTTCATCCAACTCGAACCAAAGGTAGAGCGAGGGGTGACCCGTAGCGGGGTCGGACTGAGCGGTAACGAGGGAGACCGGCTGCAAAGCGATAGCTTTGACAGCGGTGGGAGACGAAAACAGGAACAGGACCCCGAGCAAGTAATTAAGCTTGGACTTCGGTCTGCCGCTCATCCCCTTTTTACCAAATACACATTCGTTCTTGATTTGACCA
Source organism: Candidatus Levyibacteriota bacterium (assembly GCA_016204525.1). GTDB lineage: Bacteria > Patescibacteriota > Microgenomatia > Levybacterales > GWA1-39-11 > GWA1-39-11. The sequence goes on from JACQKO010000009.1 coordinate 574, forward strand.
AAACCGAACAAGAATTGCTGGAGGCTATGTATCCCAAAACCCGTTACAACATTCGGGTTGCAGAAAAACACAAAGTAAAAGTAGTTGAGAATAATTCAAAAGAATCCTTTGAGCAGTATCTAAAACTTATGACCGAAACGACTGCTCGCCAAGAATTCTACGCCCACACCCCTTCTTACCATCGGAATATGTTCGAGATCCTTGCTAAAGGCCAAAAGCCAACAGCTAATAGCCTTTCTTATCACTTGTTAAATGCTACTTATGATTCAAAAACATTAACTAGTTGGGTGCTCTTTGTTTTTAAAGATACAGTGTATTACCCTTACGGTGCCTCAAGCCGACTGCACCGCGAAAAAATGGCGTCAAACTTGATAATGTGGGAAGCAATAAAATTCGGCAAGAAACTAGGCCTCAAATATTTTGATACGTGGGGAGCTCTAGGGCCAGAACCTGACAAAAAAGATCCATGGTACGGATTCCATAGATTTAAAGAAGGATATGGCGGAGAACTCGTTGAATTCGTAGGCAGTTATGATTTAGTAATAAAACCCGCGCTTTACGAAATCTATAAAGTTGCCGACAAACTCCGCTGGATCCTCCTCAGGTTAAAATCCAAAATTCAATAGCTTGTAATATGTAGCACATTGTGCTACATTATTTCTGTGATCTCTATCAGGAAACTTATATGGGATGTTTGGAATATACAGCATATTGCACGACACCATATTGTTCCTGATGAAGTAGAAGAAGTTTGCCATAGAGAACCTTTAGTATTGCGTGGACAACAAAAAGGGCGATTAGTACTTATGGGTCCAACAGAAGCCAAGCGCATGCTATCTGTGATTCTTGAAGCAAAGGGACAAGGAAAATATTATCCAATAACTGCCTATGAAACAGATCAATCAGATATAGCATTATATAGTCGATTGCAAGGAGGTGGAAAAGATGACAAGAATGAAGAAAACAAGTAGGATACCAAAATTTAAAACTAGAGAAGAAGAAGCAAGATGGTGGGATACTCATAATCTTTCAGATTATCAGGATGAATTTAAAACAGTTAAGGCGCGCTTCGCAAAAAATCTCTCCGAAGGTATACATGTTCGACTTGATCCTGATACCTTAAAGAAATTACGTCAGGAAGCAAATCAGAAGGGAATCGGTCCTACTACTTTAGTTCGGATGTGGGTTATGCAACAATTGCGCTAACCCTACCAATAAACTCCGCTGGGCCCTTCTAAGGTTGCAAAAAATGATTACTAGGTGATTTTGTAGAGGTGGATTTGGTTTTTGGTGTCTGAGCGAACAAGTTTTAGTTTGTCTTTTTCGCGAATTTCGAATTTGTATTTGTAGCTTATTATTTTTGTTCCTTTTTTAAGCTCGCGAAATACCTTGGGTTTGAGTTTTTCAAGTACACGGGGGATAAGGTAAACAAAGACAACAGTTGCGTCTGAAATATTATAATCGAAAAAATTGCCGCGTTTTAAAGTAACCTTATCCTTTAAATTATACAATCGAACTTTTAACCATGCGGTTAAGTGTCGAATATAATCGATTTCGATGCCAACCCCGCGCCCTCCGAATTCTCGCGCAGCAATTATCGGAACCCTGCCGTCCCCAGATCCAAGATCATAAACAATATCTTTTTTCGTGACTTTCGCGATTCTTAAACCTTCGCGTATTTGGCGAGTACGTACAACCCACCATGGACTCCAAGGACTGTCAGGCGGCCAAACAAACCAGAGAATAACCAAGGAAACAACAATGATAATTCCGAAGAAAATATTTATTAAAATAAATCCCATACTCAACTCTTAATATATTAATAATGGAATATATTCAGAGATGGTATGATCGACCATACCATCATAACACAGCCAACTTAAATAGTACTTTACCTAAAATATGACTTTTCCGAATAGGTCTTATTTTTAGACTGTCAGATTTATTATCTCCATAAACATCATATGTATCGTTCGAAACTTTAACGATTCGTTTGATCAGAATTTTATTATTGTAGCGAAAGACAACTACATCTCCTCTTTTTGGTTTTATAAAAAAATAAGATAGATTCGAAGCAATTACTTTATCACCAGGATTTAGGTATGGCATCATGCTGTGGCCTGAGATTTTGAAGATTCCAAGAAGCATATTATCTCACCCCCGAGGTGAAAACTCTCCCACCTCGGGGGTGGTTAGGGATTTCACTTGTGAGAGACAATTTCCCCCTCGGTTGGGTAGCCTGAAGGGATGCGAACCGGCTCAAAGTCTTTTGTTTTATAAAAGATCTCTGCGATTTTTTGAGTCGTTTCTAAAAGTTTTTGCGCTGCTTCCGTGTCAATCTCTTGCCGAGTTTTAATTGAGAGCTTTACTGCATTTGATATTAATTCTTTAAGCTCGGGGAATTCTTTGTGGTGTTCGGGCTTAAAATAATCATTGTCAAGTGTCCCAAGCTCCTCTTCAGCCAATCTTCCATGCTCTTCTTTAACTTTAGTTAATCGAGCAATCTGCGAAATTATTCTTTTTCTTTCATCAAAGGGGGGCTCTTTTGAAGATGCAGAAACTTCTTCAAGCATTTGGGTCATTCGAAGTACGGTATGAGCGGCAATTTGAGCAGGAGTCGGATCATAAACTCCGCAAGGGATATCGCAATGCGCATAAGCAGTTTTTAAGGGAATAAGATTTAAGATGTAAGACATTGCATTCATAATTCGATATTATAATAACCCGAATTTTTAAGAATTGCAAATGAGTTCGGCGCTTTCGCGGATTACCGGAATCCTCTTCTCATCTATTAGATATTTTGTACGGAGTTCTTCATCTGAAACTTTCAAGAGATCCGATGCTAATACTATTCCGTTGTCGATAAATCTTCTTTCTTCTTCTCCCGTTAAATCTGTTAAGGTTGTCACTGGGTACATTTTTGGCTTTTCTACAAATTCTGCAAGACTTCCCCCCTCAGGGTAATTCCATGATAATGTTTTTACTCCCTTACACTTTGCATAATCAATTGCATCCGTTGTCAATTTTGTATTTGTGGCAACCCAAACTCCATCAATATTATTCGGACTTTTAACATCTAGAAACCTTGCGTAAGTATAAAGTAAAACCTGGACGTCCGTCTTGCCAATCTTCTGATTGTGAAATTTTGCCTCAACAATTTCCCGCCTCCCGCCTTTTTCAATTAATAAATCTATCTCATGACTCACGCATTCGCCCTCCATAATCAAATCCGTCTGTACTTTATATCCTTGATCGGCAAAAATCTTCCCCAAATACTTTTCGAAAGGAAATCCTGTAGGCCCAAGTTCAAAGATTGCTTGTCTGAGATTAAAACGAAGACCGCTTTTTTTGTCTTTATCAATTAGAAATTCGCGAATGTGATAGAAGATTTCATCAGTGGTAATTGTATCATCAGCTTGTACTTTTTCCTTAATGTGGGCAAGAACTCTATCATGAAGTTCTTTGGGAACTCCAACCCGCTCGATGGACCTTAGGACATGCTGGTCATCAAAAGGCACTTCACTCCCATCCCTCTTTATGACAGTAATTGGTTGGGCAGCCATATATTAAGTTTATAGCAGACTACAAGGGACTAGCAACTAGTGACTAGATACTAGAAAGTAGGGTTTGGATGTCGTTGTGAAGAATATTATATGCGTTGTTACTTACTCCTCTCCCTTTGGCGCGAAGGATTTGCCTATCCATTGCTTTAAGAAGTGCAATCGAACCCGCTTTTGTAACTTGATTTCCCGAAAGCCCTTTTGCAGTTCTTGCCTGTACAAGTAAATACAAATAGTTCCCAAAGTTTATTTCGTGGAGGGAATATAGAGATTTTATATCGGCAATCAAACTATCAAACGTGATATCTTGCGTAGATGTAGAATTACCCGAATTATTCTTATCGAATGCAATCGAATAATTATCTTCATCTCCCGGCTCAACAATCCCTGAAAATATGAACTTTTCATGCTGCCCATCACTGTCATAAGTTAATATTTGTATCTCATAATTCGTGGGCGAACTAGCGTTCACAAGAATGCTATAATCTCCACCGGTTGGTTTAGAAAAATATATAAACTTTGCCGGATCCCCATTATCCGTGCCTGTCTCAGGATTCTTTATTGGATATTCTGTTGTATGCATGCCAACCTCATTCCCCAGAGAATCCTTAAGAATCATATTAATACTATCTTGAGTGGACACAACTATATATGATAAATCTGAATCGGCCGGAATAAATCTTTTCATGGACAATGAGGTATCTCCATATTCGGAGAGGCTCGATTTTTCATAGAATGGATCATTTATCTTAAATTTATCATCCTCATTTATGCCTTTTGCTACCACAAAATGCCCAGGTTCTTGAAGTATTACAGGATTCCCATTCTCTATATCATTTTGAAGTAAATCATTATTGTGCCCATCATACGCAGAAAATTCCAACACATCATAGGCAAAGCCGGGATTCTGAGATTTGCCCAACTTGCTGATATTAGATAACTCTGCCCAATTCACATGACCTTCATAACGATACCCATCTTTCGTGCTGTCAAGATTTATGTCATTCTTGAGGAATACATTTAGAGTTCCGGGATTTAAATCTATCCCATTCGGAAGTTTTGTAATTCCATAGTATTGGAATACCATTGCCGCTGACGTAAGGGCGCAACCCCATCTTGCTATATCTACTGGTTCAGGAGGTGGCGCCCACTGGTCTGCCGAATCATACATGAACCCTCCCCACAAGGGTTCAGTTTGCTTAAGAAGCGGCACAGCAAGATCAATCTCATTCGAAACATTGACTGGGGCGTAGTAGACGGTGTTGAAATAAAGGGCGTCATTGTGTCCGCCAGTAACATACATGAATCCATTTGCATATGCGGCAGCAGTGGCATAAAGCGCTTCTGGTAAATTGTTCGCGCTTTGCTGCCAAGAATCTATAGTTCCGTCCAAATTTATATTCGCATAATAAATCTTGTTTAGAGAGTTTGTCCCGTTGCGGCCACCGGCCGAAATTATTGTTGACCCAACCTTAATATAAGCACTTCTATACACTGCTTCAGGCAATGCGGCGGTTTCGATAAAAGCTGAAATAGTCCCATCGAGATTAATTGAAGCTCTATATACTTTGTCGCTATAAACACTTCCCGTATATCCTCCAAAAACAATTAGATTATTTCCATTCTCCACCATCCCAAAACCAGACATTGGTTCAGGCAACAGTCCAGCAATCGTCCAGCTTCCAATCGTCCCGTCTACGTTAATGTTTGCGAAATACACATTTTGATTCGTACTCCCGCCATTCGTAAACCCACCGGCAAAGTAAAGTCTAGTGCCAACAACAGTAGATGATCCTATAGAAAGATTTTGTGGTAAAGGGGTAAGCGAAGTCCATGAAGTAATTACACCTTGATTATCTATTACTCCCTTGTATACGGTGTTGATCGAGACTGTAGGAGGGAAAGTGGCACCGCCTAAAACATAAAGAAAGTTATCTTTAATAGCTGAAGAGTGCCAAAATAAAGAAAGAGCTGATCCTGAGGAAATCCATGGGAGCAATGATCCATCAGCATTGTTAATTACGGAAGAGATGTTTGTTGGGACGACAACGGTATTTGCACCACCAACAACAGAAATCTTATTAGCAGAGGTATATGATATATGGCTGGCCAAGGGGTTGGGTAAATTCGTAGTGTTTGACCAACTTCCAAGTGAATCGGCAAATATAGTTTGAGGATGTGAAAAGAAAATTAAAATTGATAAAATAAAGCCTAGTATTAATCTTCTTAATATTTTTATATACATTTTAAATATTACAGAATAATTAAGCATAAAAGTAATTATGAAAAAAAGTCAAGGGAGAGAAGTTGCTAAAATTAAAACTCCTTTTGAAGTTGAGGACTTAAGTACAAAATTAGCTATAA
>JACQKO010000015.1 GCA_016204525.1 Candidatus Levyibacteriota bacterium
ATGGTTAAATTAATTGAAGGAACCTATAAGCATGCACACGCAATGCCTTCGGGGGACCTGAAACATTACGCGATAACTTTAATGGAAAAGGGAGTTCCTGTTGTTGTGGCTGTTTCAAACGATGAAGCTAAATTTGATGTACTTAATGCGGTAAATGAGGTGAGGGCCAGAGGTGCCGAAGTTATTGGAATCTCTCCTGAGCGATATGAAGGTTTTGATTATCATTTAAAAGTTCCCGATTGCGGAGAAGTGAGCGCAATTATGAATGTGGTTCCTCTGCAGCTTCTGGCATATTACATGACTGTGGAATTGGGGAATAACATAGACCGTCCAAGAAACATTGCCAAGAGTGTGACAGTAAAGTGAAGTTACAGCTTACCTCTTAGTAACCTGCGCATGAACAATTCTTTTCCGACCTTTTTCTTTCTTTCGTAAGCAGGACTTTCGTAAAGCTTTTTTGGTGAAACTTTTAATAATAATTCTTCTACTTTATCGAACAGTTCTTCTCTTTTCTGGTCGGAATTTATACTTTGAACTATTTTTCTATACCCTTGGCTAGGGCTGTGTTTTAAGGAATTTGAAACATTCATAATTGTATTTCTGGAAACCTTTAATACTTCGTCAATCTCTTCATAAGTTTTCCCTTTTGCTAACAAAACAGCTATGCCCAAACGTTTTATTAGCATGGTTTTTTCGGTGGGGGAAAGAAGATCTCCCATAAAATTTTTGGCATCATCAAAATCTTTAAGACTAAGAATAGTCCTTAAAAATGTAGCGAGGATATAGTTCTCTAAAGTTTTATCTAGAAATCGCCTTGATATTTTTGTCATTTAGTACATATAGTCTAGTGTATTAGAACTAATAAAGTAAATACGAAAGTTTGAATAGATTTGTGTTTAATTTGGTTTTGTTTGTTAAAATTTGATGATGAAATTGAATGCCAAAGAACTTCGTGTGAGTGAGCCGACGGAAGAACAACTTTCCAAGATCAAGCGAAAGCAGATCTTTATTATCCTCGACAACATTCTGGATACATACAACATCGGCTCGATATTCCGGCTTGCGGACGCTGTAGCGGCCCGAAAGGTGTATCTTTGCGGCAAGACCGAGACTCCGCCTTACCATAGGATCAGTAAAGCTGCGGTAGGGACGGAGAAGTGGGTGCCATGGGAGCATGTGAAATCGGCAGAAGAGGCAATTATGAGAGTGAGAGAGTTAGAGAGTAAGAGAGTCAAAGTGATTGCGGTGGAGCAGGCGGAGGGGAGTTGCGATTTCCGTGGGGCTGATCTTCGGGAACCGGTTGCTTTTGTGGTCGGACATGAAACTGAAGGTGTTTCCAAAGAAGTTTTGGAGCTTTGTGACGAAGTTGTTGAAATTCCTATGTTTGGGGTCAACCGCTCGTTAAATGTGATGGTGAGCCTGGCGATGATTTTATCAAAAATTATTTAGGTTTAATCTCCGCAGATGTAGTAGGAACCATCATTAGGGTATGAGGCTGGAACTCCCGGTACCCCAGTACATGAATTAAAGGATTTTTGTCCATCGGGATCTTTATTATCCTCCAGATTCGCCCGTATCATAAAAGTTGTGCTGCCGTTAATTGTAACGTTTCCGTTGGAGTCGGGACACACAGCGGAACCTGAATTATTAGAGGCCCGCGAGCCGTAAAAGTAAGGGGTTTCATTTTTTGGGTCTTGAAGTATGCCTCTTGTAAGTCCGATGCTTTGCAGATGCCCTGCAATAGATGCCGGGGGATTGCCGGGCGAATAATAGTTAAGAAAATAAAGACTTTGAATCGAAATTAGCCCGATGGCAGGGTAATATTTTCCCTGGCAATCAACTTTTGCAATTTCCATGACCCTTTTTAATTGGGCAAGGTCTGATTTCCTCTGGGCATCGCGAGCCTGTTTTGGGCGCTGGAGGCTAACGTAGGCGACAATTGTTGCCAGAATTCCGAGGATTGCAATCACAATTAACAATTCTATGAGCGAGAAGGCAGGTTTTGCTTTGTAGTGGGTAACGGGTAACGGGTAACGGGTAGATTTATTTCTACGAACTATTAACTTTATACTACCAACTAATTTGGGCATTAACTTAAGAATAATATAATCGGATAAGAACTCAAAATATCTTTAGGCTGAGGTATCCGAGGGAGGATTAAGGATTTGTGTTTTGTTTTACTTTGGTACCTGTGCAGGCAGACCCGTCACCAGAGACTGGCTTTGCTACCCCTTGTGTATCATTATTATTTTCTAGACAGGCAGTGATTGTATAACCGGTACAGTTTGTAGTACAAGAAGCGGGTGTTGCATCGTAGCAGTAGGTACCTGCCCCTTCTCCGCAGTTTAAGCTCGAAAGATCGGCTGGAATAGCCTTGATATAGCTAGGAGTAACAAGAGTAGTAGTTGAAATTGCTGACGGATAATAAGTCCCTCCCGTTGAGTCTGATTTTGCAAGTTCAAGCGCTTTTTGCAGTGCGTCCAGATGTTCTTTACGTTTTGCGTCCCGGGCTTTTCCCTGGGCACTCGAGAAGCTGGCTACTACGAATGTTGCGAGAATGCCGATGATTACAATGACAACAAGAAGCTCTATCAAAGTGAAAGCATGTCTTGCTTTGTAGCGGGTAGATTTATTTCTACGAACTATTAACTTTATACTACCAACTAGTTTGGGCATTAACTTAAATGTAGTGGCAATTGACAATCGTTGTCAAGCGAATTAGAATGATCTTCGCGCGTTAGTGCCGGGTTTCAGAAATCTGGAATCCGGAAATTAGTCTCTAGAATATAACACTTTGATAAGAAGGGAAGAGAGTGTAGTTTAAAAATTGAATTACAATTTGTAAACGGAATTTCTTTTGTTTTCTTTTGAGACTTTGGCGCGCAAGCGCTTTTTTTGTGTTCGCACATTAACAAATTAAGTAATTAACACATACTACTTTAAAATGAGTCTCGAGCATGGCTCGAGCCTTGAAAAGTGGTACCCAACTTGTGCGTAGCACAAGTACAATTAACATGTAACATTTGACATTTGACTTGATTGGAGTTTTATAAATAAATCTTCCAGTAAGTCAATTGTCAGTTGTCAATTGTCAATTGTTCTTGCGCTGCGCGCAAGAGAAAAATCCTTAGGAGTTTTTAGTTTCGAACTTTCAATTTTTTTGTTGAGAGTTTGATCCTGGCTCAGGATGAACGCTGGCGGCGTGCCTTAGGCATGCAAGTCGAACGCTTGTGCGTAGCACAAGAACCATTAACAATAAACAAGATTCTATAAACTAGAGCGAAGAAATTTACTTTATTGTTTAGTGTTTCAAGTTTCAAGTTAGTAGTTCTCGCGCTGCGCGCGAGAGTGGCGGAAGGGTGAGTAACGCGTGGGAACGTACCTATTGGTGGAGGATAGCCTTCCGAAAGGAGGGGTAATCCTGCATAAGTCCCGCTTTGCGGGAGAAAGGGCTTAACCGCCCGCCGATTGAGCGGCCCGCGTCCTATCAGCTTGTTGGTGGGGTAATGGCCTACCAAGGCGATGACGGGTAGCTGGGCTGAGAGGTCGGCCAGCCACAAGGGAACTGAGACACGGTCCCTACACCTACGGGTGGCAGCAACCGGGAATCTTGGACAATGGGCGAAAGCCTGATCCAGCGA
>JACQKO010000012.1 GCA_016204525.1 Candidatus Levyibacteriota bacterium
TCTGTCCGGAGATAATTGAATTATTTGTAGTATTTGAGGCATTTGTAGTATTGGTAGTATTAAATCCTCTTGTTTGAGTTCCCTCACTTTGCTAGGATTAAGGTATGCCAAATAACTGTCCGCCGGGTGAGGTTGCGACGGATTTAGGTTGTGTTCCAACAGACCCGATAGGATTTGTAGAAAGATTTTATGCAATAGGCCTTGGGTTTATTGGCATGGTAGGGGTCCTTTTTATAATAGTAGGAGGTTATTATATTATTACTTCCGCAGGCAATCCTGAACGGCTTGCTACGGGTAGATCTTTTATCTTCTACGCCTTGGCAGGAATAATGCTTGCAGTTCTGGGATTTGTATTTATTCAAATAGTAACAGGCGAGGTTTTGAGGATTCCAGGTTTCGGATAAAATATGAAAAAGTTCCTGCCCATGTTGTTTTCCCCAAAAAGCAAGTTTTTTGGGGCCCCGGTACTTTTCGGAGTTGCCCTTCTGTTCATTTTTTTATTCTTTAGTTTGTTTTTTACTCCTGCTGTTTCAGCACAGATCCCATCCCCTACTCCCTCAGTCCCTGAAGGAAGCTGGGTAAGCGATTCTGACGTAACATTTGTTGGGAAAACTGGGGCTCGCTCCGGTCAATTCCTCGATTGGACTCTTCAAAATTATCAATGGCTGACTTTAGTCAATAATCAGAATCCCCTTATTCCCTTTTGGATTACAATTCGAAACATTGTCTATGCGGTAATTGCATTGTTTGTTCTTGCCACGGCATTTATTTTGATTATAACCCGCGGTCAGAGCATTACTGTAATGCGCTTTGTTCCGCGCTTTATATTTATAGTGGTTTTAATAACACTCTCATTTTCCTTAGCTCAGTTCATTTATGTGATAAACGACATTATTCAAGACTTTTTCCTAAAAATTGACGGGAGGTATATTTCAACGCAAGACCTCCTATATATAGGATTTAATTATGAAACCTTTACTGGCTTTCGAAGAGTAGGACTTGAGTTCGAGGAATCAGCTTTTGTATCCCTTCTCCTTGTTCGCTTAACTGCGATTACCTATTATGCCATGACAGGGCTGCTCCTGATTAGAAAGATTATACTTTGGTTTTTCATCATAATTTCTCCTGTTTTTCCTCTTCTTTTATTTTATAGGCCAATAAGAAATACAGCAAAAATTTGGCTTGGGGAATTTTTTAGATGGCTTCTATATGCTCCCCTTTTTGCGATATTTCTTCATGGTTTAGTTATCATGTGGAGAACCGGCATACCTCTTCCATTTGATTTCTCTGGAGTCGCGGCTGGACAAATTGTATATCCAACAGCAATTAATATTCTTCTTGGAGGGCCGGGACAGGCATTAAGCATTACAAACACGGTGAATTTAAGAGACACGTTTGCTTTATACGTTGTGGCTCTTCTTATGCTTTGGGTAGTTATTCTTCTTCCCTTTTTACTGCTTAAGATATTCCTTGATTATCTTGCCTCTCTTTCTTTTGACAACAATATCTTCCTTAAGCAGTTTATGAATAGAAATCTCGGTTTCTTATCTCCCTCCAAAGGAATTCCGCCCCAGCCTCCTCCGACCCCTCCTTCAATGGTTGGGCCAACGGGTATGGCAAAGGCCCTTCCGTTCCTTCGAAAAGGTGCGGGAGCGGCAGTTGAGCCGGTGCAATTCCACTCCACGGTTCGCACAAGCGTCCAGGAAAGCGCCGACATTTTAAGACTTGCGAATCTTTCAATCCCGAGAATGCGCGATATAGCAAGATATGAAGTGTCGTCTCTTTCCCGCGACGCGGCAAGAAAAGGTGAGATTTCAACTTTCCATAATACATTAACAAAAATTGCCAATCCCGCCAGTGTCTCAACAGTTTCGGAACGCGAGAAGTTTACTACGGTTCGGGAGAAGCTCGTTGAACAAAAACAGAAAGGAAATCCCATTGCTGCGCAAGTTTTGTCTGCATCTCTACCAAGAACATCCCAGAGTCTTCCAATTGTTAATAAAGTACAGCAAGTAAGTCTTGAAGATTATGAAGAGGTTAGAAAATTATGGACCGAGAACTATCAAACCCTTGAAGGGCCGCGCTACTTGTCAGGTAAAGAGATAGAGAGACAGGAGTGGATTAAGTCTGATATCGACCGAGTAAATCAAGCAATAACATTACTTAATTCACAAGATCCGGCCGCTATCCACGAGGGTATGGAAATGGTAGGTAATATTTTACCGTTCTTATTAATTGGAGGATTTTCAAAATCAGAGGTTATAGCCTATCTTAAAGCAAAGATGGAAGCAGGAAAACAAGTTTTGGCCGATCTTGCTAAAAAAGAAGAAGAGGAGGAGACGCAAGCCCCGCTTAGCGGGACAAAGAAGAAAGAAGAATCTCAGACACTTCAAGCAACAGTGGAAGAAACACCGTTGAAAAGCGCGGAAGAAGCAGAGAATGAGAAAAAGGTATCGGAGGAACTTTTGGAGCGTAAGGAGGAAGTTAGTAAGGAGAAAGCAAGTTAATATATGCTAAAATCTAAATAAACTGTCCATGTTTGGAAATTTGTTTAACACAAAAAGAACAAGTCAAACTGAATCGGATCAAACAAATCCCGTTTTAACGGAAACAATAAATGTTTTAACCGGCGGTAGCACGTCCCAAGGAGCCGGACCCACATCAAATCCTAAAAACCGCGAAGATGTGACGGTGCTGTCTCGGCTTGATCCGCGAGCGACAAAAGTTCTTGCCCAAGCACAAGAATTGGCAAAGAAAAATGGGCAAGGTATGGTCGAACCGGAGCACCTACTTTATGGACTCTTATATGACAGTGAAGTCTTTAAAGTGTTTGAACAATTTAACGTTGATGTTGTAAAAATATACCAAGAAATTGAGACAAAACAAGAAAAAGGAGATTTTTCGGGTCAGCCTACATTAAGTGATGGGTCAAAGGAAATTCTAGAAGAAGCTTACGGGACTTCAAAACAGAGAGGGGCAAGTTTTATTAGTCCTGAAGACATTCTGCTTGCAGTTTTTTCGGCAACGGCAACAGCCGAGCTTCTCAAATCTAAAGGTATAGAAAAAGGGGGGGTTGAGGATAAGCTCTCCAAAAGCGTCGGCTATTCGGTGGCAAAGAAATCTATGATTGACCGCTATAGTATTGATCTTACGGCCGAGGCCGCGGAAGGAAGACTTGATCCGGTAGCCGGACGAGAGAGAGAGATTGAGAGGCTTATTCATATCTTGCTTCGCAGAACCAAAAATAATCCCATTCTTATTGGAGAAGCAGGGGTAGGAAAAACAGCAGTTGTTGAGGGATTAGCGCAAAAAATTGTTGCGGGAGAAGCACCAAAAGAACTTTCCAAAAGAAAAATTATGCAGCTTGATATGGCCTCGCTTATTGCAGGAGCATCTCATCGTGGGGAATTCGAGGAAAGATTTAAAGCGGTTATCAAAGAAACACAAGCATCTTCTGGACAACTTATCTTATTTATTGACGAGATACATTCAATAATTGGTGCGGGAGATACAGAAGGATCAATGGATGCTTCAAATATCATAAAGCCGTATCTTGCTCGTGGGCAGATTCAGTTGATCGGAACAACTACTACAGCTGAATATAGAAAATACTTTGAAAAAGATAAGGCTTTTGAGAGACGATTTCAGCCAATTCTAGTTGATGAGCCGGGAGAGGAGGCAGCAGTTGAAATGCTTAAGGTTCTGCAGCCAAAGTATGAGAAGTTTCATAATATTACATTTGATCGCGACGCTCTTGAATCAGCGGTGAAGCTTTCTAAAAAATATGTTGGTGAAAGATTTCTGCCTGATAAGGCGGTAGATCTACTGGATGAAGCAGCAGCAGAAGTAAAGCTTTTACATTCGGAAGGGAAAAGAGACGGCAATCAAGTTATCAAGCAGGATATAGAAAAAGTAGTTTCTGCCTGGACCGGAATTCCGGTCACAAAATTGACAGAAGATGAGAGTCAAAAATTAATACATCTTGAAGAGCTTATTCATAAAAGATTTATTGATCAAGAAGAAGCAGTTGTATCGATTGCCGAAGCGATACGCCGTGGGAGAATAGGCTTATCAGCTGCAGGAAGACCCATTGCCTCATTTATTTTCTTGGGACCAACCGGTGTTGGAAAAACAGAACTTGCAAAAACAATGGCAGAAATTTTATTTGGAAAAGAAGAGGCAATGGTGAGACTTGATATGAGTGAATATATGGAAAAACATGAGGTGGCTAAATTAATTGGGGCACCGCCGGGATATGTTGGATATGAAGAGGGTGGACAATTGACGGAAGCAGTTCGCACAAAGCCTTACTCAATTGTGCTCTTAGATGAGGTTGAAAAAGCGCATCCTGATGTCTTTAATATTCTTCTGCAGCTTTTAGAAGACGGAAGGTTGACAGACAATAAGGGAAATACCGTTTCTTTCAAAAATACTGTTATTATTGCTACATCTAATATTGGAAGTAAAATAATTCAGGAGAAATTAAGCCAAGCGGTTGAAGGAGGCCAAAACAGGGAAGGTGAATCCGGTAAAAAGTTTGCAGAGATAACAAAAATACTTCTTGATGAATTACATAAGTTCTTTAGGCCCGAACTCTTGAATCGTTTTGATGAACTGGTGGTATTTAAGCCATTGAGCCCCGCTGACATGTCGCAAATCGCAAAGCTTAACATTGAGAAGACGAGAAAATTACTAAAGGACCAAGGATTTGAGCTTCAAATTTCAAAAGTCGCTTTGGACAATCTCGCAAAAGAAGGCTATGATCCAGTCTATGGAGCAAGGCCGTTGCGACGCTTAATCCAAACGTCTATTGAAAATCCTATTTCTCTTGAGATAATTTCTCGAAAATTAGTTGCGGGAAACACAATACTAATAGATTTCGATTCAAAAGGTGACAAATTTATCTTCACAAAACTTGCTCGACAACCTTCGTCCGCCCCGCAACAAGAGGACAGCGCCGCTCAAGAGCCTGTTTACGGGGCATCAGTAACCCCTTCAGTTCCCCCAGCGAATGGTCAGGCCCCTGATATGGGCAAAGGTGTTCCTCCCCAAAATCCCGCAACAGGAGTTGACGGGGCTCAGATGCAAAAAGCTGCTTAGATTATGGCAAATGATCAAATTGCGCAAGATCAGGAACCAGAATTTTTGCCAATTCAAAATAAGATTTCTCAATTTTTTAAAAACAAATTCATGGTGATCGCCATGTTTATTTTGGGTATTATTCTTCTTTTCCCAATTGCAATTTTTCTTATGTCTCAACTTTCTGGTCAGGGGCAGGCTCCCGAACAAAATATCCCAAAAAAAACCTTTGCTCCAACCGCGCCACACAGGACTGATCAATTAATAGTAAAACTAAAAGAATCTTATGCAAGGGGGGAGCTTGAGAGACTTAAGAAAAAGTTTGACGAATTAGGTGTAGAATCACAAGAAAAACTTGCTGACTCAGACGATCCCAGTCTTAAGAATTATTACATATTAAAATTTAAACCCGGAACAGATATTAAAAAGGCTGGACAAGAATTAATAAATCTGGAGGAGCTTGAGGATGCTGAACCGGACTATTATATGTTTACTCAAATAATACCCGCTGACTCCTACTATGGTCAGCAATGGGGATTGGATACAATTCGGATGCCTCAAGCATGGGATTTAGCAAAGGGATCGAATTCCGTAACTGTTGCAGTTATTGATACGGGCATTGATTACAATCATCAGGATTTTTCGGGAAGGAACATCATTAAGGGCCCTGATTTTTCAACAGGGAATTGTTGTCGTGGATCAGTTTGCGATGGGCCTAAGTCCCGTGATAGTGATCCTGTAGATGACAACGGATACGGAACTCATGTAGCAGGAACAATAGGAGCTATTACTGACAACAATGAGGGAATTTCTGGTGTAAACTGGAATGTTACGCTCATGGCTGTTAAGGTAGTTTCTAGTGCAGGATGCGGAGGGACGGAAGATATAGTAGATGGGTTAATATATGCTGTGGATAATGGGGCAAGAGTTATAAACATGAGTCTTGGGAGTCCTTTTGTCTGCAGTCAGTTATATCAGGATGCAATAAACGCTGCTTATAATAGTGGATCTATAGTTGTAGCGGCAGCAGGAAATGACAACCGTGATGCTCAAAATTCTTCCCCTGCTTCATGCGATGGAGTTATCACTGTCGGCAATTCGGACCAAAATGATGAGAGAGCCCCTAATTCTAATTGGGGTCGCCGCGTTGATATTGCAGCGCCGGGGGTAGAAATCTTATCAACTTTTCCTGGGGGAGTCTATGGACATAGAAGCGGGACGTCGATGGCAGCGCCTCATGTATCTGGAGTTGCAGGATTATTACTTGCAGCAAATCCAGGTCTTCCGCAAGATCAAGTCAAAAGTTGTCTTATAAATAGTGCAGACCCTATAACAACAGACGAGAATATTGGCCCAAGACTCAATGCTTATCGCGCGTTAACTCTCTGTACAAATACAGCCCCTATTCCTACCGATGCAAACGTAACGCCGTCGACAATCATTTTGCCCACCGAGCAGCTAACAAGCGAGCCACTTACTCCGTCCCCTACTCCTGTTAAGACTTATACCTGCAGAGAAGACTCAAGAGGCTCAACGGCTCGGTCGGGAAGCATTAAGATAGGGAGCCTTATCTGTGAACCCAAATAAGAAGCCTCCTTGGATTTCCACTTGGCAATCAAGCATAACTTTTGCTAAAATACAGTTTAGATGTGAGAGGTTAGAGGTGTGTAGTTAGATACTTCTCATTTCTATTTTAAATTATGGATAGAGATTACTACAAGATTTTGGGTGTTTCAAAGACAGCCAGCCCCGAAGAGCTAAAGAGAGCGTATAGAAAACTTGCCCTGCAGTATCATCCGGACAAGAACAAAGGCAAAGAATCGGAAGAAAAGTTCAAAGAAATAAATCACGCTTACGAAATTCTCTCAGATTCTCAAAAAAGACAGCAGTATGATCAATTCGGCAGTACTGCATTCGAAAGAGGTGCTGGCGGTCCGTTTGGGGGTGGGTTTGGTGGATTCCGACAAGGACAACAAGGACCTTTTACATATACTTATTCAACCGGCGGCGGGACTCAGGGATTCGATTTTGGCGGATTTGCGGATCCTTTTGAAATATTCGAACAGTTTTTTGGAGGAGCATCCCCATTTAGTAGACGCAAGCCCGCTTATTCACTCACGATCGATTTCATAGAGGCAATAAAAGGGGTACAAAAAAGTGTAAATATAAATGGAGCTTCTCGAAAAATTAAAATACCGGCAGGAATTAACAATGGATCAAGAATCAGATTTGATGATTTTGATTTGGTTATTGATGTAAGACCGCATTCGACATTCATAAGAGAGGGGCAAGACATAATAACGGAAAAAGAGGTACCAATGGCCGCGGCAGCACTTGGAGGGATAGTTGATGTAGAAACTATTGATGGGGAAGTTAAACTTAAGATTCCGCAAGGAACTCAACCCGGCGCCTTAATTCGATTAAGAAACCACGGAGTCCCTTATGTTCAAGGTAAAGGGCGGGGAGATCATTACGTTAGAATCAAGGTTGCAATTCCAACAAAACTTAGCAGTAAGCAAAAACAAATCCTTGAGGAATTCGATAAAGAAGGTCGAAGGTGGTTCTAACTATTATCTCGTCACCGATATTACCTCGCTAAGCTCGGCATCGGGAGCATTTACAGTTATTCTATTATCTGTTGCGCTTTGCGAAATTGTATACCCTGTAGTATAGGCTGCTGCGCAGTTAGTTATTGAAGTCCCATTGTTAGTTAAAGGATCGACGGGTAGTGCCGCAATGTATTGGGGAACTAGGTCATCGCAGATGGCAACGCCGGTGTCAGCAATCGCCGAAGCAGTTGCCGTTATCCCAAGAGCAGTCAGATTCCCTTGGTTATCTGCTGCATATTGTCCCACAGCATTAAGGATAGCATTCACGTCGCTACTTCTCTTGGTGTTATTTGCTTGTGAGAATTGACGTGCGGGATTAATTGCAATAAGGGTAATTGCCAGAAGAACAGCCAGAATTCCTATAACAACTAAAAGTTCGATTAATGTAAATCCTTTAACGCGACGGGCAGATTTCATGTGTAGATTTATCAAAGCATAAATTTTAATGCTTGTCAACAGACAACTTAGGCTCTAACAATTATCAGAGATATTAAAATTAACAAGAGCACTCCAAAAATTCCAAGCATTGCATAGAATCTCAGTCTGTTCTCGGCACTTTTACCCGCATGTGAGGAAGCGGGATGGATTGGCTTCCCTTCATTTTCAAACTCAAAACTTGCATTTTTTAATGAATCAAACTGTTTAATAATAAATTTAGAAATATTGTTATTTAAAGAATATATCCCCTCAAATCCTTCAACTGTCTCATACGGCACTATTCCCTCAATTAAAAAGCCCAACTCTTTAAAAGAAGAACTTAGCGTATCTATAAGATTTTTATTTACGGCTATGACTCTTATTCCAAGTTTTGCTGGAAGAAGTTTAGTGCTTATAGACTCAAAAGGAATTATATCCAAAAAATCACTCGTCTCCTGACTTTGAACATTTGGATCTTGAGTTTGAATATCTTTCTCAAACAAAATATCAGCCGATAAAATAATCATTAAATCTGCGGGCAAAAATTTGTTAGTCTCAACAAAAGCCTTAATTTGATTCTTGAATTCTTGCGGATTGATAATTTCCAAAGAATTTACTAAAACCGTCGAAAAAGGAAAACTTGAAATACGGCCGGATTTATCTTCATAAAAATCAAAGCCGTCTCTTCTCAATAATAAAACTCCTTTAAAATTCATATTTTATTGCTCCTCCCAAGAAGAAATAGTTAATATATTATCATTATACGACGCCGTCGCCTGAATTGTTCTCTTGAAATTCCCATTTGTACCAGTAGATCTAATGGTATAGGGACTTGTGCCCGATACTTGAATTTCGACAGTCGCATCTTCCAAAACTAAAGTTTCCCCACTATAATTTGGATCGCGAAGAAGTCTTATGATTGCGTTCTCAATACCCGTTTCCGCAAGATCATAAGTAACTATACCTTGATAAAATTTACTCGTAGCTTTGCTATTTATTATAATCACAGCCACGGCGGCTGTTATGATTATTATTGCTGCTACCATAAAGATCATAAGAGACACAAGGGTTTGCCCCTTCCGCCTTCGGCGGGAATTTCCAATACTACCAATTTCAAATTTCCAA
>JACQKO010000020.1 GCA_016204525.1 Candidatus Levyibacteriota bacterium
GCGTCAAAGAACGGGGAAACAAATCCTTGAATTTCTAGTAAAAATTTCTTTGGGAAGAATGAAAATAACCAAGGAAAAATAATTGGGTAGTCAAAAGTTCCGTCAATAATAAATCCCTTTTTAATTTTTCCCGGAATCTTGTGACCAGCTTTCTTTACGTGTTCTATTTCAAGAAGTCTTGTCCAAACATCAACCCCAAAATACTTATTGAAAAATCGCGGATACACTTGAAGCGCGAAGGATAATACCGGGAAAATTAAGCTTACTAAATGTTGCACGTCTTTGTGAGATTATATTATAATCGCAAAACAAATGAAAACCAAGAATCAGAGATTAATGACTTTCTCAAGCGATGTTGATAAGACAGAAGCCAAAGGCGAGCACAAGTTCTATTTTTCATTTTCGAAGGATTATATAAAGGGGAAAAGGGTCCTTGATGTTGGATCATGGACCGGTCCATTTGAAATATTAATCTATAATTTAGCAAAAGAAATAACAGCTGTTGACATTGAAGGGCGAGCATTAAAAGTTTTAAAGAGAAATTTACCAAAAGTTAAAACTGTAAAAGCTCTCTCACATAGACTTCCTTTCGCCGATAGAACATTTGACGTTGTCTGTTTTTTTGATGTTATTGAACATATTCCAGCAGGATACGAACTTGCAACGCTTATTGAAGTAAATAGGGTTTTAAAAAAAGGGGGATATCTATTTATTGCCACCGTAAACAAAAATTTCTGGTCAGATCTTTTAGACCCAGCATACTGGTTAGCTGGCCACAGACACTATACAAAAGACCACTTGAGACTATTGCTTTCCGATTCAGGGTTTTCTGTCGAAAAAGTAAAAATAACAGGATCTTTTTTTACTTCCTCTTACGCAATTTCATTTTATTTCTTTAAACATATACTTCATATAAAAATGCCTACCATAGGATTTATTGAAAGGAAGATGGAGAGAGATATGACTTCTCCGGGGTTTACTCAAATTTCGATCCGCGCAAAAAAGATTGCTTAAACTTTGATTGCTTTCGAAACTACTTCGACAACATAATCTATTTCGTTATTTTTAAGCTTAGGATACAGCGGAAGAGAGATCTCCCGCTCCGCTATCCTTTCCGCATTTGGGAACGCGCCTTCTTTGTAGCCGAATCGTTGTCTGTAATAGGAGAAGAGATGAATGGAAGGATAGTTAATTACCGCTCCTACCCCATGATTATTAATATATTCTAATATTTTGTCTCGCTTTTTGGGATTTACCCAGATAGGGAATATATGTCTTCCATGCTTTGAGTTCTTGTATTCGCGTGGCATATCGATTCTAACTTCCGAAAACCCCTTCCTGTATATCTGTGCAATTCTTTCTCTCGCTTTCAAGTGTTTTTCTATTCTTTTTACCTGAGGAATAAGAAGAGCGGCCTGAATATTATCCATATTATATTTCCATCCGAGAACATCAACGTCATAAGTAGTGAGTCCAGTTCGGATGCGTTGAGCAAGTTCGCTTGTTATCCCATGGGATCGGAGCTTTTTAACTAGCTTGGCTGCCTCTTTTATGTTGGTTGAAAACGCTCCTCCTTCAGCCGAGGTTATACTTTTTGTAGCGTAAAAACTAAAACAGGCACCAAAAGATCTTTGACCCGGGTTAATTCCATCCCTTTGAGCTTCAAGTGCGTGAGCAGCGTCCTCAATTACTGCGAGTTTGTGTTTTTTTGCAATCGAAAGAATTTTTTTCATGTCAACCATTTGTCCATAAAGGTGGACGGGCATTATCGCCCGAGTCTTTTTGGTTATGGCCCGTTCGATTAAATCAGCATCAATATTTCCCGTGTCTTTCTCAACGTCCACGAAAACAGGGATTCCGCCAGCCATGATAATAGAGTTCGCGGTGGCTACAAAAGACATTGGTGTTGTGATAACCTCGCTATCGGTTTTAACTCCAGCAGCAATACAGGCAAGATGAAGCGCGGCCGTACAACTTGTTAACCCCACAACATATTTTGCGTTTAGATAGATACGTAGAGCTTCTTCGAGCTCGTCTACATAAGAGCCTGTTGTTAAAAATAGAGAGCGGAGTACTTTCTCGATAAGTTTTAATTCTAATGTTCCAACGTTATGTTTGTAAAATTCGACGTTCGTTATTTTCTCCATTTTTAAACTTAAATACTAGTGGTATTCGATACTGCCGTCAGGCAGGATTATTGGTACACGGCGAAGCCATGTTTGCGGATGCCAAACTTCTTGATTATCACGATACCATTGTATTGTTTCTAAAAGTCCACTTTTTAAGTCTTTTTTTGGTTCCCTACCAAGCAATTTTTTTATTTTACTATAATCACATGAAAAAGAAGAAACTTGTCCGGGTCTGTCTTTTACAAAAATGATTCGAGATAAAGGTATTTTCATATGCTTAGCTACGGCTTTTGCAATCGAATAGATTGAGGAAGCCTTTCCTGATCCAATATTGAAAACTTGGCCTTTCACTTTCTTAATTGGGGCATGTATTAAAAGCTCAATTGCACGCGAGACATCTGAAACATGCATGTAATCTCTTTTATTTCTTCCGGTTCCATGTACCGTGAGAGGTTCGTTGAGCAGGGCACTCGTAATAAATCTTGGGATTGCTTTTTCAAGGTGTTGCCTTGGGCCGTAGATATTGAAGGGGCGTAAGATTATTGCAGGGATATCATAAGTTACGCAATAAGAATACACCAGGCGATCTGCTCCTACTTTTGCCGCAGCATATGGACTGTGAGGGTTGAGGGGATGTGACTCGCCCATCTTACGAGTCAACCCTCGTCCATATACCTCGCACGTTGATATATGAATAAATCTTTCGACTTTCCTTTTATGGTGATAAACAGCATTTGCAACAGATTGAGTTCCCAAAACATCAGTCTCAAAAAATCTTCTATTGTCATGGATCGATCGCGTAACATGGGTTTCGGCTGCAAAGTGGATAACAATATCACTATCTGCTATGAGATTATCGACCATTGTGGAATTAGTTACATCTCCATATACAAACCTAAATCGTCTATCGTTCATCATTTCTGGTATAAAATTTTTAAGGTTTCCTGCGTAGGTTAGTGCATCTAAAACGGTGAAGTAAAAATTTTTATATTTTTTAAATAAGTACTCTAAGACATTGCTTCCTATGAAACCTGCGGCCCCGGTAATGAAGATTTTTTTCTTTGTTTTTTTCACTAAATTTATATATGGCATTATAACTAACAAAAATATGCTCGTCAACAATAAAATATGATACAATAAATAACCAAATTAGACTTATGAAAATTCCAGTTGTTATCTTTTGCGGCGGAACCGGGACTCGCATGAAGGAAGAAACAGAATTCCGTCCAAAACCCATGGTAACCATTGGTGGTAGGCCAATCCTCTGGCATGTAATGAAGATCTATAGCTATTACGGATTTAGTGATTTCATAATTGCACTTGGCTACAAGGGAGACTACATTAAGGATTATTTTTTAAATCAAGACTATTTGGAGCATGATTTTTTTCTTGACGTTAAAACAGGTCAGAATATTTTGTATAGAAAAAGCAAACGTAAACACGACGATTTTAAAATTATTTTTGTCGATACAGGAATTGAATCCCCAACAGGTGACAGATTAATTAAAGTGAGGAAATATTTAAAGACAGATACGTTTATGGCAACTTATGGGGATGGAGTTTCAGATATTAACATAAAAGATCTCCTTAGTTTTCACAAAAAAAAGAAGTTAATCGGGGCGATAACAGGCGTTCATCCAAAATCGAAATGGGGCCTTATTATTTCAGATAAAAATGGAATAGTAAAAAGGTTTCAAGAGAAGCCTAGATTTAATCAATATGTAAATGGAGGATTTATGATATTCACGAAGAAAATTTTCGATTACTTGAAACGCGGAGATATGATTCACGATGCATTTCCTAGGCTTGCAAAAGACGGCCAGCTCGCCGTATATATTCATGAAGGGTATTGGTCAGCCATGGATACCTACCAGGATATGGAAGAATTAAATAAGCATTGGAGAAAAAACGCTCCTTGGAAAGTTTGGAAACGATGAAAGTTTTGGTGACCGGAGATCGAGGATATATTGGATCGGTTCTTGTTCCGAAGTTATTAGAAAAAGGTTTTCAGGTCGTAGGGATAGACAGCGGCTTTTTTGAGAATAATCTTATATCCAAAACTCGCGAGCCAAATTATAAAAAAATTACTAAAGATATAAGGGAGGTAAAAATTTCGGATCTTTCCGGGATTGACGCAATCATTCATTTAAGCGCACTTTCAAATGATCCAATGGGGCAGATAAACCCAAAATTAACCGAAGAGATAAATTATAAATCATCAGTCCGTCTGGCAAAGCTTGCAAAGCAAGCGAATGTTAAAAAATTTATTTTTTCATCATCCTGCAGTATATATGGTATTGCAGCATTAGGCGTGGTGGATGAAGAATCAAGAGTAAATCCTTTGACCGCTTATGCTAAATCGAAAATTAAAACTGAGGATGCTCTAAAAAAATTAGCATCGGATAATTTTAGAGTATATCTTTTAAGAAACTCAACTGTCTATGGGTTTTCACCAATGTTCAGAAATGATTTAGTTGTGAACAACTTGGTTACAACGGCTTTAGCTTTTGGCCAAATTCGCATTCTCTCCGATGGTACTCCATGGAGACCTTTAATTGACGTTCGTGATCTTTCAGATATTTTTATTGAGTTTCTTAAAACAGAAGATAAGTCATTAAACGGTAATGTTATAAATATCGGTTTTAACGAAAACAACTTTCAAGTAAAGGACTTAGTTGATATTATTCGCGAATATTTACCGTCATGTAAAGTAGTCTATACAGGAGAACACGTAAGCGATCCAAGAAGTTATAGAGTAAGGTTTGATCTCTTTAAGAAACACTTTCCGCAGGCATACCCAAAATGGCCACTTTCTCGATCAGTAAAGGACATAATAGAGAATTTGCAAAAAAGTAAATTTAAAAGAAAAGATTTCGAGAGAGGCGTTTACACAAGACTGGCTGTTTTAAGGAAACTTATGAGTGAAGGGAAAATTGATCAAAATCTTTTCTGGAAATAACCCGCAAGCATGAAAATCATCAAAACTAAAATTAAGGGAGTATTTATAATAGAGCCGGAGCCGCGATCAGATGAACGTGGATACTTTGCCCGCGTATTTGCAAAAGAAATTCTAAAGGCAAACGGAATTAAATTCGACATAGCACATATAAATCGATCTTTGACAAGGGTTCGTGGTACAATTCGAGGAATTCATTATCAAATAAAGCCTCGTCAGGAAGACAAAATAATACAATGCATTGAGGGCGCGATTTTTGATGTTGCGGTTGACCTAAGACGTAATTCTAAGACTTTCGGTGAATGGGTAAGTGCTGAGCTTTCGGGAGAGAGCATGCGAATGTTTTTTGTTCCAAAAGGATGCGGACATGCATTTCAAACACTCTCGCCCAATTGTCTTATAGAATATTTTGTTAGCGAATATTATTCGCCCGAATATGAAAGAGGAGCGCTATGGAATGATCCGTTTTTTAAAATCAAGTGGCCTATAAAACATCCAACACTGTCTGACAAAGATAAAAATTGGCCTCCCTATCACAAATGAAGATATTAATCTTTGGTAAAACCGGACAACTTGGTGAACAATTATATATTCAGGGAATAGGCCGAAAACATAAAGTATTAGGTTTTTCTCATAAAGAGCTTGACATTACTGATCGCAAAACAATCGAAAAAATGATAAAGAAGTTTGCTCCAGATGTTGTAATGAACGCAACTGCATATCATGTTGTGCCAGACTGTGAACTTTACCCTGATAAAGCATTTTTAATTAATGCCATTGCTATTCGTGATCTTGCAGAAATCTGTCAGAACTTAAGTATTCGATTTGTACATTATAGTACGGATTATGTATTTGATGGTAAAAAAGGATCGCCATACCTAGAATATGATCTGCCGACTCCTGTTCAAACGTATGGTATCTCAAAAATGGCAGGAGAGTATATGGCTCTTGCTTTTAATCCTAAAAGTATCGTAATAAGAGCGAGCGGAGTATATGGAGGAAAACACGGTAGTCGTTCAAAGAAGGGAAATTTTGCCCTAAATATCTTGAGAGAGAAGAATAAGAAAACTTTGGAAGTTTCGTCTGAGCAAATAGTAAACCCAACATATTCATTCGACCTCGCGAATGCTACGCATGAACTCATCAGAAACAAAGATGCAAAAGGCATTTATCATCTTGCAAATGATGGCTATTGTTCGTGGGCAGAATTCGCGCAAGAAATAATGAGGCTTGTGGGGAGTAAAACAAAAGTAATCCCGGTTGACAGAAGCGGCCAATCAGGAGGCGCAAAGCGTCCTCTTTTTTCAGCGCTTAAGAATATCCGAGCTGCAAAACTAGGAGTAAAGCTTCCAACTTGGCAGGACGCTATAAGAAGATATATAATTACTTTATCCTAATTCATGAAGATCACATTCCCCAAACTTCTACCCCTGTATCTACTTTTGTTGCTTTCGTATTTCTCATTACTCGCCTATCCCTATCTCTCTTCTAAAATTACAAGATTTAGCTCCTTAGGGTTTTTGTCTCTTGTTGAAGAAAGATCCGAAGATATTAAAAAAATTGGTCGTGAAGACGAACATCTTCTGAAAGGAGAAAAAATTGTCGGTAAACTCCGTGCTTCGGCCAATAATATTGGCATCCTACTTGTTCGTTTTTCACAGCTGTCAGCAATAGTGACAGATAGGGTATTATTCAGAATAAAAGAAGAGGGAGAAAGTAAATGGTACTACGAAAATAATTACAATGCGAACCAATTCCAGCCTAATGAGTACTTTACTTTTGGTTTCCCATCTATTTTAGATTCAAAAGGAAAAACATATCAATTTGAAGTGGAGTCTCTCTCCGGAACATTCAAGAATGGAATTGGCTTAAGCTCTAAAAAACCTCAAACGGCATTGGTTTATAAATATACAAAAGAGGATCTTAAAAATTTCAATACCTTACTAGTATTTATGGAAAAGAAGTTAATTTATGTAATAAATAATTCGATCTCTCTAATAGACTTGCAAATTCTTTCACTTCTTACCGTGCCTTTTCTTTTCGTCTTTTTTACTCGGGAAAAGAAAATCAAAGTTTCAGATGCCATAAAAATGCTGCCGAGCACAAAAAAAAATCGCAAAAAAGCC
>JACQKO010000018.1 GCA_016204525.1 Candidatus Levyibacteriota bacterium
CAAATCTAATAAATAATATATAAAAACATATGTCGAACATAGGGAAAAAACCGGTAAAAATAACAGAAGGAATTATAGTCTCGCAAGAAGCAGATAAGGTTATTGTCTCAGGGCCAAAAGGCACACTTGAAACAAAGATTCCCTCCGGAATTCAAGTGACAATAAAGGATGGAGAAATAGTCTTCAAAAAAGAGACTGAAAATCATGAACTTGAGAAATTTTTAGGGTTATCTCGCGCTCTTATTGCAAATATGGTGCATGGTGTAGCTTTGGAATTTGAGAAGAAACTTGAGCTGTCGGGTGTTGGGTACAGAGCAAGAGTAGAAGGAGAGGAGCTGGTATTAAATGTAGGGTATGTAAATCCTATGAAAATAAAGGCGCCGCGAGGGGTTAAATTTTCAGTTGATGAAAACGTTATCACGGTTTCTGGAATAGACAAACAATTAGTTGGAGATGTTGCTAATAAAATAAGACAGGTGAGACCGCCTGAGCCATATAAGGGAAAAGGCATTAAATATGTTGGGGAATATATAAGAAGAAAAGCAGGAAAAGCGGCAAAGGCAGTAGGAGCAGCCACTAAATAGCAAATAGTCAATAGTGAATAGTAAATAGTTATGAAGGAAACTAAGATAAAAAAAATTAAGAAGGATAGAAGAGCAAAAAGAGTTCGGGGTAAAATTTTGGCTTTGAAAAAACTGCCAAGATTTACAGTTTTTCGTTCGAATCGATATATTTATGCACAAGTAATTGACGATTCGGGCAGGAAAACTCTCGCTCAAGCTAATGAAAAGGAACTTTCGGATGTAAAAATGAGTAAAGCACAAAAAGCAACAGAGGTTGGTAAAAGACTCGCTAAAAAAGCCGTGGCAAAAAAGATTAAAAACGTAGTTTTTGATAAAGGTGCATATAAGTATCATGGAAGAATAAAAGCACTTGCAGAAGGCGCGCGGGAAGGAGGCCTAATATTTTAGATTTAAGATGTAAGATTTTAAGATGTAAGCTATGGAAGAAAACATAAATTTAAATCAAAATCAGGAAAAGTTAGAAGAAAAGGTTGTTCAGGTTAATCGTGTTTCAAAGAAAACTAAAGGCGGGAACAAAATGAGATTTACTGCTCTGGTAATTGTTGGCAATAGAAACGGAAGAGTTGGAGTAGGTCTTGGAAAGTCTTCAGACGTTTCATCGGCAATTATAAAAGCTGCAAGCTTCGCAAGAAAGAGAATGATAGATGTTCCCATTACAGACGGTACTATACCTCAATCAATAAGGATTAAAAAAGGAGCAGCGCAGGTACTTCTTAAACCAGCCCCGCAAGGAACAGGAATTATTGCCGGAGGCGCCGTCAGGGCTGTTGTAGAGGCGGCGGGGATTAAAAACATTTCATCAAAAATCTTGGGCTCTGATAATAAAGCAAACAATGTTTATGCAGTCTTTGAAGCCCTAAAAGTTTTAAGGAAAGCTGAATAGTAGCGGGGCTCCCAACAAATATGGAATTATCAAATTTGCCAAGAATAACTCAAAAAGGCTTGCGACGTATCGGTCGGGGACACGGTTCTGGCCGTGGTAAAACGGCAGGACGCGGAACAAAAGGACAAAAGTCGCGAAAAAATATACCACTTGCTTTTGAAGGAGGAGCCCTGCCTTTAGTTAAAAGACTACCATTTTTACGCGGCAGAGGAAGAAATAAAGTTTTTAAACCACACCCAATAGCAATAAATATTTCGAGTTTAAATAAATTTTCAAAAAAAACCACCATTGATATAGATACCTTAATTAAGTATGGTATAGTGGGAGATGTGGCTCGTCGCCAGGGTGTTAAAATCCTTTCGGATACAAAGCGGGGCCCCCATGCGAAGCTTGGGGAAAAAGAACTAACCATTCCTCTTGTGGTAAAACTTCCGGTATCAGCAGGCGCCCGAAAAAAAATTGAGAAGGCAGGAGGGGCTGTAGAAACTTAAAGGGAGAGAAGTATGAACGATATTCTTAGGATTTTTAGAAACAGCGTAGGGGATCACGAAACAAGAAAAAAAATTCTCATTGTACTTTTTATCTTTATAATTTTTAGATTTTTTGCTCATATACCGGTTGCCGGTGTAAATATTGCACAGCTCAAATCTCTTTTTGAACAAAATCAGTTATTAGGTCTGCTTGATATTTTTTCAGGTGGAACCTTGTCAAATTTCTCAATTTTAGCCATTGGTCTTGGTCCTTATATTTATGCTTCAATCGTGCTCCAGCTCATGACAATAGTCTATCCTAAACTTGAAGAGCTTCAGAAGGAGGGAGAGTATGGCAGGCAGAAGATAAACCAGTATACAAGATACTTGACGATTCCTCTCGCTGTTATACAGTCTTTTGGTATGTACGCATTGCTTCGCAATCAACAGATAATTACAGCTCTTTCGCCTCTTGATATTTTATCTTTTATTTTGACAATGACGGCAGGCACAATATTTGTTATGTGGCTGGGAGAGTTGATTTCAGAACAAGGGATTGGAAACGGCATATCTCTCTTGATTTTTGCTGGTATTGTAGGAAGAATCCCGGTCATTACCGCTCAGATGATTTCCACTCTTACTCAACAAGATGTCTTAAACCTTTTGATATTTGCGCTTCTTGGGATTGTAGTAATTGCCGCGGTTGTTTTTGTCAATGAGTCTGTAAGACGTGTGCCTATTTATTATGCCAAACGTGTCCGTGGGTCAAGAATGTATGGGGGACAGTCAACGCATTTGCCGTTACGGATTAATCAAGCAGGTGTTATCCCAATAATATTTGCGGTTTCAATAGTTCTCCTTCCCTCACTTTTTGCAAATTATTTAATTAGCAGCGCAAATAAAGGCCTTGCCTCAGCGGGTAGCTTTCTTGCCACCACATTTGATCCTAACGGAATACCTTATAATGCCATCTATTTTGCCCTCGTCGTAGGTTTTACTTACTTCTATACGGCAGTAATTTTTAATCCGCAAAAAATTTCTGAGGAAATTCAAAAAAACGGCGGTTTTGTTCCCGGCATAAGACCTGGAAAACCTACATCATCCTTTCTTAACTACGTAACTACAAGGATTACTCTTCCCGGCGCAATCTTCTTGGGTATTGTCGCGATTCTTCCAAGCATAGTTCTTGCAATAACCGGGATTACCGCAGTTCTTGTTGGCGGCACCAGTATTTTAATAGTCGTATCGGTGGTCATTGAAACGGTTAAAATTCTTGAGGCGCAAATGGTACAGAGAAGTTACGAGAGGTTCGCCCTATGAAAATAGTTCTAATAGGAATACAGGGTTCGGGAAAATCTACTCAAGGGAACTTATTGTCAAGCAAACTTAGCGTTCCATATCTTTCTACAGGGCATATTTTTCGAGAAATTACACGCGAACACACCCCCCTAGGTCGGTATGTAAAGGAAACCATGAATGCAGGATATCTTATCCCGGATGACAAGACACTCAAAATAGTAAGTGAGTATTTAGCTCGACCGGAATACCAGAAGGGGTATATTTTAGACGGCTTTCCAAGAACAAAAGTTCAGGCACAAGACTTCAAAAACAGTATCGATTATGTTATTTATATAAATGTCTCAGATAAAGAGGCATTGCGAAGACTTTCTCTTCGTCGAGACGGGCGAGATGACGAAACAGAACAAGCCTTAAAGAAAAGAATAGAGCTCTTCTATAAGTTTACAAAGCCAGTAGTATACTATTACAAAGAAAGAGGCATGTTGCATGAAGTTAATGGAGAGCGGTCCATTGACGAAATCCACCAGGACATCTGTAAAATCCTCAGAATCTAACCATGGACTCAAAAAAAATCGAAACAATGAAAGCCGCGGGGGCCATATTGGGGGAGGTATTAGAATTGCTCCTTAAGTATGCAAAGCCTGGCGTTTCGGAGATTGAGGTAGATTCGTTAGCGGAAAAGCTGATTCGCGAAAGAGGCGCTGAGCCTGGATTTAAAAAGGTACCTTCTTACAAGCACACAATTTGCGTATCAACAAATGATGTTGTAGTGCACGGAGTTCCTACGAAAAAAGTGCTAAAAGAAGGAGATATAGTGGGTATTGACTGCGGAGTCTTTCTTAATGGATATTATACTGATATGGCGGAGACAATCCGTGTCACAACTGACAGCTCACAACTGACAACTGACAGCAATGACAAAGTTGAAAAGTTTTTGGTGGTGGGCAAGAAGGCGTTGTTTGCGGGGATAAAGGAGGCGAGGGTCGGAAATAGGGTCGGGCACATATCGCGCGAAATTCAATCGATTATAGAAGGGGCGGGATATTCGGTAGTCCGTAACTTAGTAGGCCATGGGGTGGGCAAAAGCCTTCATGAAGCACCTGAAATTCCCGGATATTTATCTAGAAAAATTGATCAAACCCCAGAGCTTTCAGCAGGCCAGACATTGGCTATCGAGGCAATATACAATATGGGAGGTCATGAGGTAGTTTATGACAGAGGCGACAATTGGACAATAGCAACGCGAGACAGAAGCATCTCAGGTCTATTTGAACGAACAATTCTGGTAACAGAAAACGGCCCCGAGCTTTTAACCCAACTTTCGACTGACAAGTTATCAAAGAGGTAAAGACTTCCGAATTTTACATACTTCACACACATCGTTATCCTATACGTAATTAATATCCTGCGACATCTATGGGAGACCACCCTTAAGGAGATTATGTTATTGTGGGTTGACAGTGTGTATTGATTGGTGTATATTATGTGTGTAATACGAATATGCGATTAAATGTTCTTATACCGGAAGAAACCGTAAAAAACATTAAGAGAATAACCCCAAAAAGAGGGTTAAGCCGTTTTTTGGCAGAAGCAGCCAGTGAGAAAATAAAGCGCATAGAAAGAGAAAAAGCCCTAAGGGAACTCATTGCAATGCCGCCCACATTTACTCATGTAAAAGATTCTAGAAAGTGGATTAGAGAGATTAGGCGAAGGGATCTAAAAAGAATGAAGAGACTAGGCATATGAATGTCCTAGTTGATTCGGATATTTGGGTTGACTTTTTCAAAAGCATTAGTTATGCCCAAGATTTGATTACAAGACTTGAGTTTGAAGGAAAGATTGCTTCCTCTATTCTTACAGTTACAGAGCTTCGTGCCGGTTGGACAGACGAACAAGCAGAAGAAAGACTTAAGAG
>JACQKO010000019.1 GCA_016204525.1 Candidatus Levyibacteriota bacterium
AAAAATAAAGGGTATGGATATGGAATTCGCAGGGGTCTTTCAGTATGCGCTTCTCCCTATATTGGTTATATGTGGGGAGATGGCCAGATAAAACCCATTTATTTAGTTCGAGTCGCCAAAGAGCTTATTGCCGATTCCACTCTGGATCTTTGCAAAGTTGTTAGAGTTAAACGCTACGACGGATTAAAGAGAAATTTGGTTACAAAAATATACAATTTTTTGTTTTCGATTCTTTTTTTAATGAATGAAAGAGATGTAAACGGAACGCCAAAGCTATTTAAGAGATCGTCATACGAAAAGATTAACCTTGTATCAAACGATTGGTTTTTAGATGCTGAACTGTTAATCAAAGCAAAAAGCAAGAAATTGTCAATAAAGGAAATACCGGCTATTTTTACTCCTCGAGCTGGTGGTTCTTCTAACGTAAGTTATTTAACTATATTTGAGTTTCTTTTTAATATATTCAAGTATAGCCTAAAAAGCATTAAATTATGAATGATTTTAAAAATCTTAACGTGCTGGTTACTGGGGCAACCGGATTTATTGGATCGAATTTAGTGAGGGTCTTATTGCAAAAAGGTGCCAAGGTTTCAATTTTAAAAAGACCGAAATCTTCTGTTTGGAGACTAAAAGACATTTTAACTCGCATTAAGATTCTAGAGGCTGATCTTCGAGATAAGCATCATCTCCAACTAGCCCTTAAAAATTCACACAGTAGAGCGATTTTTCACCTTGCAGCCTGTGTTAAACGGGAGCCATCTTCTTCCTTAATTAAGGAAAACCTAGAAACAAATGTTTGGGGAACAACTAATTTGATTGATTGTGTGACCAAAGGGGATATTAAGTCTTTTGTTAACACTGGAACTTGTGACGAGTACGGTGATAATCCTGTGCCGTTTAATGAAAAACAACGGGAGAACCCTCTTTCACCATACGCAGCTTCCAAAGTAGCTGCGAGCCATTATTGCCAAATGCTAACCAGAACTACAGGTTTGCCAATAATTACCCTCCGCCCTTTTTTAACATATGGGCCATACCAAACAGGAGAAATGTTAATCCCCGATGTTGTCACCAGTTGCCTAAAATCTCTGCCAATCCAAGCAACTCTGGGTCAACAGACACGTGAATTTCACTATATTTCGGATATAGTAAATGGTTTCCTTCTTGCAGCAACAAACAAAAAGGCAATAGGTGAAATAATTGATTTGGGAACGGGAGAAGAACACACTGTAAAAGAGGTTATCGAAATGATTGTCGAATTAACGGAGTATCGTCTCAAATGGAAATTAGGTAATCTCCCATATCGAGAAAATGAAATGTTTCGTTTTTATTGTCAAGGAGATAAAGCAAAGAAGCTTCTAAAGTGGCGACCGAAGACTTCACTTAAAGACGGATTAATAAAAACAATTGATTGGCAAAAGAAATTCTCAAAATCCAATAAAATATGAAAGTTGCACTGTTGCAAATTAATCCAATAGTTGGCGATCTCTATGGGAATGCCGCTAAGATCAAAGAATTTGCTAATAAAGCTAAAGGGGCTGATTTAATAGTTACTTCAGAACTTGCCTTGCTAGGTTATCCACCGCGTGATCTATTACTTTACCCAGATTTTATCGCAGCAGCATGGGAATCCTTACAAATACTAGCCAAAGACACAAAATCTCTTCCACCGATTTTAGTTGGTACTGCTACTTTCAACAAAATCAAAAATGGCAGGCCGCTTTTCAATTGCGCCGCATTTCTGAAAGATGGAAAAATTAGAGAGATTTTCCTTAAGTCGCTTCTTCCGACCTACGATGTCTTTGATGAGGATCGGTATTTTGAATCTGGATCCGGACTTCGAATATTGAAGTACAAAGATAAAAGGATAGGTGTTTCTATTTGTGAAGACCTATGGAATGATCGCGATTTCTGGCAGAGACCACGCTATCACTTTGATCCTATCGAAACACTGGCTCGAGAAAAGGTAGATTTTATTATTAACCTTTCATCATCACCGTTTACTATTGATAAACAAAAATTAAGAGAATCAATGATTTCAATTTCTGCTAAAAAATACAAAATACCTATTGTTTATGTAAATCAGGTAGGAGGCGACGACGATTTGATATTTGATGGGGCTAGTCTGGTGTTTGACAACCAAGGAAAACTTCTAGCAAGAGCAAAATCATTTGATGAAGATGTAATTGTGGTTGATCTTAATTCCAAATCCACTGCAATAAATGATTATCTGGATAATAAAGAGGAACTTATCTTCAAAGCTCTCTCTGTCGGGCTTAATGATTATCTTAAAAAGTGTGGGTTTGAAAAAGCTTTAATTGGCATCTCTGGCGGAATCGATTCGGCAATTGTTGCAACTATTGCCAGTCAATCTCTTGGCTGTAAAAATGTCATCGGTGTCTTAATGCCTTCACCATACACTTCTGCTCAAAGCATGACTGATGCCCAAAGATTAGCTAAAAATCTTGGCATCAAAATTGTGACTTTAGAAATTGCCAGTCTTATGAAAAATTATGACAAAGCTCTCGATAATGCGTTTAAAGGATTCAAGAAAGATATAACTGAAGAGAATATTCAAGCAAGAATTAGAGGCAATCTTTTAATGGCACTTTCCAATAAATATGAAGCCCTAGTTCTTTCAACCGGTAACAAATCGGAATTAACTGTCGGCTACACTACTCTTTACGGAGACCTGACAGGAGGCCTGGCAGTTATCGGTGATCTTTCAAAAACCCAAGTTTACAAATCAGCAAAATGGATTAATCGTGAAGGCGAACTGATCCCAAAAAGTATCATTGAAAAAGCACCATCTGCCGAGCTCAGACCTAATCAAAAAGATCAAGACAGCTTGCCGCCTTATGATGTTCTTGATAAGATTCTTTCTCTGTACATAGAAAAACACGAAGGGCCAAAACAGATAGTTTCAAAAGGTTTTGATAAAGATCTAGTCAAAAGAGTTTTGTCTATGGTAGCTGGCGCTGAATTTAAAAGACGACAATCGCCCCCGACGTTAAAAGTTACAAGTCGTGCTTTCGGATCCGGATGGCGTATGCCCATTGCCGCTCGAACATTTTAAAGTAGCCATGCAAACAATTTCTATTGTAGGTCTTGGTAAATTAGGTAGCCCTTTTTTGGCCACCTGCGCTTCCCGTGGGTTTAATGTTATTGGCATGGACGTTAATGACGACCTTGTAAAGCTTATAAATCAGGGTAAAGCACCTGTTGATGAGCCAGGCCTTGAGCAGTTGATTGCCAAAAATCACCGAAAGATTAAAGCAACTTCCGACTACAATGAAGCAATAAGCAATTCCGACATTACATTTATTATTGTGCCAACACCAAGTACCAAAAATGGTGCATTTTCTAATGAATATGTAGTAAGCGCAGTTGGCAAAATCGGGAAAGTTTTGGCAAAAAAAGATAAGTTTCATCTTGTAGTTGTAACCTCCACAATAATGCCCGAATCAATGGACATTGAAATTATTCCGGCACTGGAAAAAGCATCAGGCAAAA
>JACQKO010000016.1 GCA_016204525.1 Candidatus Levyibacteriota bacterium
ACTACGGCAGCAGCCTGGACTTCTCCGTTAACCTATGGCTTTGGATATAGATGCGATAATGTTTCGGGATCAGATTGTAGTTCTGCCTTTGCCACAACCAACTTCTATAAACAATTCGCAAGTGAGGAGGCCGTTGAACCGGCTCAAGTCGTCATGAGCACTTCAAATGTTGGAAGAAATCGACAGGGGAAAATCACTTATAAAATAAACATATCTGCAAGTCAACCTGCTGGTATATATCAAAATGTAATAAAGTATATCGCCACGCCGTCAATTTGAGCGCGAGAATCGCGCTCATCCTGAACCCTGCACTTGCAGGGTGAAGGATCTCAAAAAACTTAGAGATCCCTCGCCTCTTTAGGCTCGGGATGGATAAATCCGGCTACCCATCAGATATCCATTTATCCACATTTTCACGCCTAAGACTAGTCTCACTCAATTGCCTTAAACTAGGGTTTAATAATTGTCAACATAAATCAATAAAATTACTCAGCGGCATTAAATTAATAATTTGTTGAAAAATCAACCTAAATCAATATCCCATCTTTTTAACACTCGCCTATTTAAATTGCCATTTGTAAAAATAATTTCTTATCTTTTTTATTGATCATTTTGATATAGTCCTAAATTTTGTCCCCTAAATATCCACATTAGGAAAGTACAAAGCCTTTGTTCAAATAAATTTCGATAATATTTGCTTGCGGTAATTGTGAAATAGTATCTATCTGTCTCATTATTACCGCACCCCAGTTACCTATTGATTCTTAAAAAATAATATCCGATACTATACCCATGAATAAATCTCTCTGGCTCTTGGCTCTTAGCTCTTGGCTCTTAGCTATTTCCCTATTCTCTAGTCACTATTCGCTATTCCCTAAAACAAGTGCGCAGGGTGATGCTTTTTCCCTTGGTATTTATCCCCCGGTAATTGAAATCAATACGGAACCTCCGGCAAATATAGAAGCTAAGATTCACCTCCAAAACTTAAGCGACCTCCCTCAGAATTTAAAAATTATCCTTAAGTCTTTTAGACCATCTGAGAGAGGCGACGGTAGCTTAAGGTACATAAGTAAAGATACAATCGAAGGACCTGATCCTCTCATTCTTCAAAAAATAAAGGTTTACGATCAAGATATTGCCCTGGATATTCTTTCGCTTGACCCATTTGAATCCCGTGAGCTTACCCTTAAAGTAAATCTTGACAGCGACGACCCGCTTGGAGATTACTACTTCTCTGTGATCTTTGTATCTCAGGATACGCAAGATACCGATGTATCTCAATCTCAAATTCCCGGAGGAATAGGTACGAATGTAATATTGTCTGTTGGGCAAAAAGGCATCGCGCAAGGAGAAATCAAAGAGTTTAGTATCCCCCCCATCTTAAGCAGCGGTCCGGTTCCAATTACTCTTCTATTACAAAATAATAGCAAGCATTATGTTGTACCAACAGGCAGAGTAATTATTCGCGACATGCTTGGGCGTGAAGCG
Source organism: Candidatus Levyibacteriota bacterium (assembly GCA_016204525.1). Taxonomy (GTDB): domain Bacteria; phylum Patescibacteriota; class Microgenomatia; order Levybacterales; family GWA1-39-11; genus GWA1-39-11. The sequence continues at coordinate 1,489 of JACQKO010000016.1, forward strand.
GGTCAAGTCAGCATTCTGCCCCAATATATTCTGGCTAACTCTGATCGTTTTATGATCGACACAGATCAAGCTTCACCATCGGCCTCGCTCGAAGAGCAGATTTCAATATTGTCGAAAAAGCATCCTGTTCTGGTCTGGCCTAAGAAGTTTCTTTTCGGAATATATACGGCTTACGCCCACGTTAAACTCTCTGAAAATGGCCCAGTGTTTGAGACCAAAACCAGCTTTGTAGCTTTACCTATTTATATGCTATTTGCGATCTCGTTTCTTGCCTTTGTACTTATAGGGATCTACCTCAAGTTGAAGAGAAAAATCTAACCTTTCATCTCACCACAGCTAATTTCTGTTGTTTATTCCTGTGGAAAGGTGTCTCTTAATTTCCGTGCTCAGATTTCACGTTACTTCACTAGTGAGATAAAATATATCATAAGATATCAATGGTAAACTGGAAATTACTCTAGGTTATTGACATTGCCTACTATAATAGTCTAGTCTTTAAGAATGGAGAATATAAATCGTATAATCCGTATAATCTCGTGCGTAAACATATTACCGCATTGTGCAATAAAGACTTCCACGGATCTTAAACAGATTTTCACGAAGAGGGGCAGAATCCGTGAAAATCGGATATAGATCGGCGAAAATCATAAAAATGAAACTGCCTGAATTATTTAGAACTTATCTTTTATCGAAAAAGTCTCTTTCTAACGTAACTGCCAAAAACTATGCTTCGGATATCCGAAAGTTTATTGTCTGGTTTGAGACATCTTTCGAAAAGACCTTTCAAAGCCAAGACTTGACCTCTGATGTAATTACTCTTTTTGATAAAACTCATCCTTTCCCTCCTCGCTCACAGGAAAGATACATCTCGTCTCTTCGTAGATTCGGCCTATTTCTTACAGAGGAAGGTTATATTAAACAAAACCCCTTCGACACACCTACAACCGACAAGGAACAATTGATAACTGACAAATGGTTTTTAAAGGACTTCAAGGATTACCTCTATGTTTATGGTGCTTCTAATCTGACAATAAAGAATTATTTGGTAGACATTAATGCTTTAACTAATTGGCTAGAAAACAGACTCAAAACAGATCTAAATATATCGCTAGCCTCTACTGCCTCGCCTCGCGGCGAAGCCGGGCACCGTCTGGAGCCCGGCGAAGCGAGCGCGAACCTAGGCGGGGAAGCTTACATTGGGAGCATCACATCGGAAATTATAGATGAATATAAACAGAGGCTCATCTATTCCCTCAAGCTCTCGCCAAAAACTATAAACAGAAAGCTCTCGTCAATTAGAAAATATCTTGAATTTGCAGTTTCACAAGACCGTATCAAAGAACAACTTAAAACAGAAAACTTAAAACTAAAAACTGATCCTGGAGTCAAACTTGAAGACATCGGGCAAATAGATAAAAGTCAGTTGTCAGTGGTTAGTGGTCAGTGGTCAAAAGTTCCGCCTGTCAGACTATTCCAGATACTGCTAATCCCCTATATTCTTTTTGAAGATTTTATTGTCGAAAGATTAGCCCAATTCATCAAACACAGAAAGCTGCTGCGTAAAGCCGAAATCCGCGAAAATCAACTATTGGATCCGCGAAAATCGATCTCGAATATTCCGATACATATTCAGTGGCATAAAAAGTTAATCCACCATGCAAAATATACAAGACCCAACTGGTACAAAGCATATCATAGTTATACATTTACCCATTACTTCCACTTGGCACTTCTTATTGCTTACGCTTCTGCCATAGGCTTTATGCTCTACAATAATCTTTTTTCAGATCCTCGTGAAAAAAGCGCTCTTGCCGGCCCGATTGGCCCAAAACGTGTCCTGTCTTTTCAGGGAAGACTTACTGACGCCGCTGATAACCCAATCATAACGGCAACAGATATAAGATTTGGGATATATGAAAGCCAAACAGCTACAGGGTCGGCTCTTCTCTGGCAAGAGGTACATAGTGCGGTGACGCCGGATTCCGATGGAATTTTTTCTATTCTTCTAGGAACAAAAAATGAAATTCAGGGAGGCGTGTTTCGGGACCATGATCTTCTTTGGCTTGGGATTACAATCGGAAAAACTGCGGAGCTTACGCCACGTCAAAGATTGGCAGCAGTTGCATATGCTACAAATACTGAAAACCTTCAGGGAATGCTGCCTATAACCGATAATGACGCCTCTACGACAAATGTAGTTCTTGCGCTTGATTCTTCCGGCAACTTAACGATTGCAGGAACAGCCGCTCCCACTTTCGCTGCAACCGGCGGTAGATTTAAGCTCTCAGGGACCACATTATTGCTCTCAACTGAAGAAAGCTCAAATGGAGATATAGATATTGTGCCGGATGGGACAGGCAAAATAGATATACATAAGCCAATTATTAATGATACGGCCACGGGAAACCTTATAGGCGGGGCGGTTGAAATTAATGATAAAGTGGCGATTTTGGCAACAGAATCGGCTGTTGCCGCTTTTGTAATAAACAATAACACAACCGGGGGAGATATAATTACCGCATCATCCTCTGGCACAACCAGATTTATACTCGCAAATGATGGTGATCTTACGCTCAACGGGGCAGATACAATTACTGCATCCTCTCTTTCAACGTTTACTACCGCGGAAATTCTCTCGCTTTCACAAGATTTAGCAATATTGGGTAATGATATAACCAACACTGTGCTCAATTTTGGTGGTGGAGCACCCGCAACTCTAGGCACAGTATCAGATGATAGTTTAACAATTGCTCCTCATGGCACCGGCCAGCTGATATTAGCATCCGACTTTGATACTGGTGTCAATATAGGGACTTCGACAAATACCAAGGCCCCATTGTCGATTTCAGGAGGAATAGGTTCCAATGCCGCGTTAATCGTCAATCAAACAAATTCAGGAGATATATTTTCCGCGTCCTCTTCGGGGACTACAAAATTTGTATTGGGAAGTTCGGGCACAATCACTCTTACCTCTGGCATTACCGAATCGGCCTTGGGACAATATCTTTGTATAAATACGACAACCTATGAAGTTGGACGTAGCAACTCCGCCTGCTCGGCATCTTCCGTACGTTTCAAGGAAAACATCAATGATCTCGCTTCAGGTCTTTCGGATGTCTTGAATCTTCATCCTGTAACTTTTACATTTAAACCTGAAATGAATATGGGGAGTGATGTTCAGGTTGGATTTATAGCAGAAGAGGTTGAGAAGATTATACCGGAACTTGTTTCCTATGATAGTCAAGGCCGCCCCTCTGGCGTAAATTACACTAATATGACCGCTGTCTTAACACGAGCGATACAAGAACTTGCGCAAAGGCTAGAGACGACAACCGACTCAGTTACCATCGCCGGACAAACGCTGCGCGACTATATCTCCTCCGTTGTTTCCGAAGTTGTCAGCGGTCAGATGTCGGTTGTCAGTGGTAACGAAATAGTTTCTCCTCTTGCTTCAATTGATCGAATCCACACCAATGTCATTTCCCCATTGGCTTCCGATTCCAAAATAGCTCTTGATGTTAGAAATTCGAAATTAGAAATTAGAAATTCTGCGAGCGCAAGCGAGTCAGCCGTTGTTGCCTCGATTGATAATCAGGGCAACGCATCTTTCTCAGGAACGCTTTCGGCAGAGAGTCTTGAGACGCAAGACGCTTCAATTTCGGGGCAATTAGCAGCTGATAATGTAACTGCTAATATCGCCACGATCTCTGGAACTTTGTATGCAGATAATATTCAGGCGAACTCAATAGAAGGCCTAGAAGAGAAAGTAAAAAGTATCACAAGTACCATGGGGACAGAAAGTGCACATTTAGCTCGTGATACTCTTGATACCCTTGATACACGTGGTACCCTTATATTTACTGATTTTGTAGACATAGAAAACCTATCTGCAGACTTTGCTACATTTCGAGTCGGTATGATATCTTTAGGGCCTGCCACCCTTACGCAGGCAACGATTCTTGACAGTTTATCTATTGGAACATCACTTATGATAGGCCCCAATTCGATCGACACGCTTGGAGAAATTCTTGAAATTCAGCCCTTAAAACAAGGGGCCATTTCATTCATGGCCGGGGCGGTACGAATTGAAACTGATGGCACACTTAAAGTGACAAGCAGGGCGGAATTCGCGTCCGATGTAAAAATTAAAGGTGAACTTTCTGCAAGCATTATTTCTCCTGTTTCCGACGCTGCACTTGTCATTGCGAGGGGAGCGAAGCAGTCTCATGAGGTCGCTTCAGATTCTGCGAATCCTCGCGACTACGCGTTGCTTGACATTCAAGGTGCGGCCAGTGTCTCAGGCGCTCTAACATCGCGTAAGCTTAACCTTGCGTTTGCGGAGCAAGCATTCGCTACCTCAGATATAGAAGCAACTGCGAGCGGTTCTGCGGGAACTGCATTTTTGAAACAATATCGAAATGAAATTACAATCAAAAATCCAAATGTAACTGAAAAATCTTTAATTTATATAACCCCAGTCGGTAACACTAATAATAAGGTACTCTACCTACTTCGCCAAATACCGGAGGACCCCAATATTGAGGGCCTTGAGGGCTCATTTACAGTTGGCGTCAATACTGCCTCAACCGCAACCGATATTAAGTTTAACTGGATCATAGTCAACTGATATGAACGCAGAACCAAGCCGAACAAAACGCAGAATAACGCCGCTATTATATGAACAGGAATCTTACCTTATAAGGGAGGCTTGTTTTGAAGTTTACAAACAATTTAGAAATACGCAAAAGGAAACAGTTTATCAAAGGGCTCTTGAACAAGAACTTGCAGTTAAAGGATTACAAGTAGCAAGAGAAAAACAATTACCGGTTTTCTATCGCAATGCAAAGGTTGGAATCTATACACCGGATTTATTAGTAAATGAACTTATCATTATAGAACTAAAAGCAAAACCGTTTTTACATCGTGAAGATATTTCTCAATTTTGGTATTATTTAAAGAATTCAGAATTTAGATTGGGCTTCCTCATAAACTTTGGAGAACCGGATGGCGTCAGAATAATAAGGAGGATCTATGATACAGCCCGGCGGCGCAGTTCACAGCGTGGTTCTGCGTGAAGTTCCGCGTTGTTCAGCGGTATTATGCGACACCGACACCGAAAATGAACCGGTGCCTTGACATTTATTTAAGCGGTTTGTTAAAGTTAATAATATTCGAATAAATGAAAAAGAGCGCTGAATTTATTGACAGTCTAGCTACGGTTATAATATCTGCTACCGTCTTCCTCCTGCCTATCTTTTTCTTAACAAATACAACAGAGGCATTTGCTCTTGCTAAACAATTTCTCGTAATGCTTTCGGTCGCAATTCTTCTTATTGTTTTCGGACTTAAAGCTATTATTGAGAGAAGGGTTGTTTTAAATATTAATCCTCTTAATCTTCCCTTCGTGATTTTTGGAGCAATAATTCTTATATCGGCAATTCTTTCAAGGAACAGATTTGACAGTTTAATTCAGACAGTCCCGGTTGTCGTGGCCCTCCTTCTGTTTTTTCATATAGCAAATTTTGTCCGTGACCGAAAAAATTTCTCAATTATACTTTCTGCCCTGGTTTTAGGCGCTGCCGTTTCCTCTTCTATCACAATTCTATATTATTTCAAGATTTATCTGCCTTTTTTAAATATTCAAAATCAGTTTTTTAATCCCCAAGGCTCTGTAATTCAGCAATTGATTTACCTCGTCCCTGTTCTTGTCTTCTCTCTCTTCTTTCTTGCGAAAAAAGCAGGATTTCCAAAAGTAAAAATATCAATCGATCTCATCAATGATTACAGTTTTTTTATCAATCTTCTCGCCTCGGCTGCAATACTTTCCGGAATCGTTTTAATTGCCTACCAAATAATCGCCCTGCCCAATAAACCTACCCTGCTCCCGTATATATATGGTTTTCAAACCGCGGCGGCAACAATTAGTCAGGACGCTCAAAGGTTTATCTTGTCTTTGCTTTTTGGTTCAGGTTACGGAACTTTTGCCATAGACTTTACAAGGTTTAAACTGCCATCGATCAATTTAGAGCAAAACATCTGGAGTTTAACCTTTTCTTTTTCATCCTCGTATTTTCTCGAATTAATTGCAACCACAGGATTATTGGGGGCAATCTCCTATCTTGGCCTTGTTCTTAGCATAATAAAAATAAGAATCGTTGATAATCCTTTGTTTGCTGCTTTATTTACTGTCTTGGTAGCGTCTTTTATACTGCCTTTTAACTTCGCCGCGATAGCTTTGGTTACGATTTTTTCCGGAATGTTTGTTGCCTTTCTGAATATATCGCAAGATAAACGTGTTTATGATACGGCGATGTCTTTGGTCTCAACAAAATCGGGCGGATTTTCGCTTGAAACATCTCCTGAGAATCACCATGCGCGCAATGTAAGTTCGGTCTTTCCGGCTCTCGTGCTTCTATTGATTCTTATTTTTGTAGGTTTCGTTGGATTTTACAGCGCCAAATTTATAATCTCAGATCTCAAATTTGCCGAGAGCTTAAGACTTGCAAATACAAACGCGCAAAGAACATACCAGCTTGAAAGTGAAGCCATAAGAAATTTCCCATACAGATCCGACTACCACAGAGTTTTTTCCCAGATTAATCTGGCTCTTGCAAATTCATTAGGCCAAAACATAACGCCTGGTTCCTCTCCAAGCGCAGAAGTCCAAAGAAGCATCGCCACCCTTCTTCAACAAAGCATAAATTCCGGACGTAATGCCGTTATACTTTCACCGCTTTCATCTCTCAACTGGCAAAATCTTTCCCAGGTCTATAGATCTTTAATTAACGTAGGTCAGAACGCGGAACAATTTGCAATCGCGTCTATGGATCAAGCAATAGCCCTTGACCCTTATAATCCACAACTCTATATCCAGCGCGGCGGAATATACTATCAACTAGGGCAGTTTGATGCCGCGCAACAACAATTTCAAATTGCAATAAATCTTAAACGGGATTTTGCCAATGCTTACTATAATTTAGGACATGCGCTTGAGGAAAAGGATGATCTTCAAGGTGCGCTTGTAGCTTATCAGACGGTAAAACAACTATCTGCCGGGAATCAGGCTAACCTTGATAAAATTAATGCGGAAATAACGAGCCTTGAGGCCAAAATTGGAAAAGCTGCGGCCACTCAAGATGTCACACCTGAGACTAGCCAAACGCCGCTTTCAATCTCAACTCCGTCTGCCAAGTTGCCTCCACAAAAACCTCCAATCAAGATCTCCGGGCCGCCGGGAGAGGAAGAGGCAACCAAATCCGCTCAATAAGTTAGTAACTAGGGACTAGATACTAGTGACTAGAAATTCCGAAAGCTATCCCCTATTCCCTGTTTTGATTGACTTCCCCTCCCAATTTCTGATAAGCTACTTAACTGATACTACCAATACTACAAATGCCACAAATACTACAAATAATTCAATGACTACTTGTCGA
>JACQKO010000017.1 GCA_016204525.1 Candidatus Levyibacteriota bacterium
ACATATTTGGTTCAACAAATATAAAATAGGAATGGAGTTGGATGGTCAGCTTATTAATTCCGCTTATTACGCAACTTTAAATATTTCGCCGCATTCTCGTCAAACTAAAGCCTGCTATCAGCACGTTAAAGACATTTTAAGCGGGCAGTTCATTATTGATGAAGAGGGCAAGAAACGGTTGAACGTTTTGAGTCCGTTGATGCGCGAGTTTATTGTCGGCGACAATGTTAATCTTGGCGAGATTCGTTTCGCTAATAAAAGTGTGATGTACTCGGTTCCAACTGGGCAAGACCAGGCATCCTCACTAGCTGGCGCCCAGTTCGGGTACATCAGTTATGATGAGTGTTCGCAATCGCTTCATTTAAAAGAGGAGCTTGGCGCGAAGATTCTTTCCCGTCTTATTAAATATGGATGTTGTCTTGACCTTATCGCCACTCCAGAGGTTGATTCTCCTTCTCATCAATATTATTCCCATATCGTCAAATTAGGCAATCAACGGCGCGAGGGTTGGTGGTCGCTTACTGGGATTGGTATGGACTCAAATAAATTTATTTCAAAACAACAGCGCGAGAGAGCGAAAGCGACCTTGCTTGCTACCGACAAAAAAAGATACCGACAGGTTGTGTTTGGGGAGTTTATTACTTCTGGCAAGAGGTTCTTTGACACTTTAGAGATTGAGAACCTTTGGAAGCTGTCGAGCAAAAAAGATTGCCAAAAGGGTGGGAGGTATTTGCTGGCGGCGGATTGGGGCTTCAGCGATAGCGGCGATGCGTCGGTGTTTATGGTTTTAGATTATACAAATTTTCATATCAGCGGCAAGATTGATTTAATAAATCACGAATCAATAATAGGCGGTTCTCCCCAAATGCAATTTGCTTTATTGCGCACTCTTTATGACCAATATACTTGGTATGATGAAGATGGGGTGACGGCTCATAAACCAATATTTTTAACCGATGCGCAAGGGCTTGGTGGTATCGTGATTAAAAAATTACTTACTCTATTAAATCCAAAATCTTTTGAAATAGAGAAGGACGAAGCGCTTTTTATTCTGAAGAATGCGATGGCTAAGGGGCGCGATTATATCGAATCGGATGTTGATGGGGCGATTATTGAGCAGAATCCAGACTATGGCATAATTCGTTCTTATTATATTGAGGAGCTTTCGGAGCAGGCGGGGAACTATCACATAGAGGACAAAAAATTAACTACTGATTTTGTGATGACTTTGATGATGGGGGTATCGTATATAATAAAAAAGTTTGGGAGCATTCCGTCTAAGAAAGTAAACTTCAATCCGATGGCTGGATATGAAGCAAGTATTTCAAGGTTTAGAGACCAGGGGGAGTACAGTCAAAGGCGTCAATATCCAACATTGATTAGATAAATATGTTATAATAAAAAAAATGGGCTTACTCGCATTATTAAAAGGAGAGATGTCGGTTGGGGAGAGCAATCCTCGCGCTGTTGAATTGGCAAAAGAAATTACCGCTCTTGAAGGAACGATACGTTTAGATTGGACAAGAAGAGTTTATGGAGATGGAGTTTATTCTGGTTATCAAACGCTTCGGGATTTTTATAAAGGGAAACAGTGGAGCTTCCGTAAAGAAGGAGGCGGCACTATGCGCACTTATAATTATTGTTTTACTATCGTGGAGAATATGACGGCGTTTTTGACAAATGAACCGCCACAAATTTCTTGTCCGCCGAGAAATGTTGTTGACCCAGTTGAACGCGGTCTTGCTGAAGGACGCACAAAACTTTTAGATGCGATTCACGAAGATAATGCGCTTGCTTTAGTATTTCAACGAGCCGTTCGTACTGGTTCAATTACTGGCGATGCTTTTATTTTCGGCGCTATTCCGACTTTTAAAACTAAAGAAGATGGTACGAAAGTATTTGACCGTATTCGTTATTGGAACATTGAGAAGCCAGAACATATCCAGGTTCTTTGGAAGGATGAGAACTTTTCGGAGATGGATGGTTTTATAAAAAAATATCGTATTTCTGTTGAATCGGCAAAACGTCTTTTTAAAGAAGAGCTTAAAGATAAAAATTTTCACGTTCAAGCTGATTATGATACTGAAAATATTAGCGGTGAAGTTCAGAAAACAGAAGTGCCGATGATAACGGTTAAAGAATTATGGATGGAAAATGAATATTTATTGATGTTTAATAATGACAATAAACCTGTTCATTATGTAAAACACGATTTTGGTTTTGTGCCGTTGCAGTATATTCCAAATATTCATTTACCTGGCGAACCGAAAGGCACGTCTGATATTGAACACGAACTTGACCCGCAGCAGGAGTACAATGAGCGCGCGTCAGACCTTGCGGACATAATTAAAGAGATTGCTAAACCTGCTTATTGGGGTAAAAATCTTGACAATCTTACCGAGGTTCGGTCTGGTCAAATTGTTATTTATCAAGTTGGCGATGATGGCGATATTCAAGCGATGCCGAAGAGTGGTCAGACGTTTCCGTTGGAGAATTATTTGAATGATAGAAAAAATGACATCATTGCGCTTTCTGGTTTGAATCAAGTGCTTTATCCAGGCAATCAAGTATTGCAAGCAACAGGAAGAGCGCTCTCTGTTGTAATGCAGGGGGTGAATAACAAAGTTTCGCTTCGTAAAGAATGGTGGGTTCGCGCGTTTAAAGAACTCAATAAATCAATTCTTTTCCACGCCGAGAATCATATTTCTAATGCAAAAATTTTAATTGATGGATTTTATAAAACTGATGTCTTTATTTCATCAGTGCTTTTAAGAAGTGTGGTGGATGAAATTTCTAAGTTTCAGGCGAAAGTGCAATCATTGACAACTACTCAACATAATGTTGGTATTTCTAATCCAAGTGAGGAACAGAAATTAATGAAAGAGGAGCTGCAGGATGAAATCTTGGCGACTGAAATTGCAAAACAACCTGGTTTACTTCATCAGATTCTTGCAGAGAGAATTGCGCAGATGAACGCTTCAACTGGTGGCGCTATTACTGGAGCTGGACAAGGCGGTATTAATGGACAACCACCCCCAATTACAAATGATGAGGATACCGCGGCGGGAGCGCCGCCTGCGGCTGGAGTCGCTTCACCAGTAACGCCACAAGGCGCAATAGCCGCGGCTTCCGCGAAACACGGCGGTATTGCTGTGGCGCCAAAACAATAAAATGGCAAAAAATATTACAACACAATTTTCGGTAGATTTAAACCTGGTAGTGGAAAGTTCTATCACTGCCGTTAAAGCTACACGTAAACGTGAACAATCCCGTAAAGAAGCGGAGTTTCAAAAGGCTATTGCAAATGGGCTTTCTTATGAAGAGCAACTTTTATTAAGAGAACAACAACTTGAAGATGAACAAAAATCTTCTCTTTCTGACCAAGATTATATTGGCGCATTAGAGAAATCTATAGTTGACACGAAAAAATTAAATCGTTTTAATAAATATCGGACAAAATACGCCCAGACACTTGGAGATTTAAGCGCTGGCAAAATAAATGAAGAACAATATCTTTCTGTTTTGAAAAGTAATTTAGATGGTATTGATGACCCAGATTTACGTCTTGAAATTCAAAATGATGTTACTGCCGCGGAAGGAAAATTAAAAACATATAATGATACTATTTTAAGCAATCAAGTAAAAAAGGCAAAGTATGATGGTACGAAATCCGCTCTTTCTGATGTTATTGCGCGAGTTAATACTGCGCGCGCCCAGGCTTTAATAAATGATAATGAAGATGAGGTAACGGCATATGATGAAACTTTATCAGCTTTAAACTCACAACTTTCATCGGTTCGTATTCAAGATTCAATTACTGATTTTCAAGTAAAGAGTTCTACTCGTGGTACTAATCCTGTCGAGAAGTTGAATTATATTAATTCCGAGATTCAAATTGCAAACCCTAATAATGCCATTAAGATTGGAGACCGCACCTATACTTCCGCCCAGCAATTCTGGTCTCTTGAACGCGACAATTTCTTGGCTGG
>JACQKO010000025.1 GCA_016204525.1 Candidatus Levyibacteriota bacterium
CCAATACTACCAATAAACAAATAAACAAATCAATCTTTAAATGAAGCCGAATGTAGAATTCAAATTTAAAACATTCTGCATTTGTTTATTGATTGGGTTATTGGGTTATTTGCTTATTGGGTTCTTAACGGCCTCCCAACAGATTGCCTAATCCGCCCATTTCTTGCATCTTCTGCGCTGCTCTTTTTTGCGCTTTTTCTATTGCATCGTTTAACGCATCACGAAGATCATTGTATTCCTCTCCGCTAATCTTTACCGAATGAATTTTCATATCCGCGGATAGCTCAACGCGAGCCCTACCCTTTTCTTCAGTAATCAGAATCTCTTTGAGAGCGCTTTGAAGCTGTTGCGCCTGTTTTCTTAATTCGTTCAGCTCCCCTATCCCTTTTAGTGGATTAAACATTTAAATCACCCCGTCTTTCCTAGTTTATAAGATGTAAGATTTAAGATGTAAGAAATTGCTTACATCGTACAACTTAAAACTTAAAACTAATTATACTTATTTCTCAGTCAGGTTTACAACCACGTGGACTTTTTCTCTTAAAATTTCAGATGCCCTTGTGTCAAGAACCAAATTTACTTTTGCCTCGCTTAATTTATCTTTATGGAACTTATATTTAGTTTCAAATTGAACTTTTCCTTCTGAAATTTCGATAAGACGGCATCCGCGCAATATTCCCGCAATCGAATGATTATCCTGTTTGACCGCCACAATAAGCGCTTGGATAAAGTTATCGGATTTCGCGTTTGCCGAAAACATCCCAGTTTCGCTATTCGCTATTTGCTGTTCGCTTTTATTCTCGATTTGCGAACTGATTTCTGTAATTTCATTTTTAATTTTTAATTTTTCATTTTTAATTTCGCCGGTAGGCGTGAGGCACCATTCTACCACTACTAACTCTAATGGTATTTGCGGTAACACGGAGAATTTAATATCGCGATAACTATTATTTGCAAGATTGAGGAGCTCTCTAAGTTCGTGCGGTTGAAATTCGCTGCTTCCCGAAAGAAGCATTTCATGAAGACTTTGCGCAATTCTTTCTGTCAGAATCTTAAAGTCCGTACCCTTTTGAGATAATTCATCTATTATTTTGAGCGCTTCTTTTAAATTTTTTTGAGCAACGGCCTCAAGTAGCTTATCTATTTCATGTTCCATGCCGGCAGTTTTAAAAGTTGTTTCAAGTACTTCAACCGTTATCTTTCCTTTTCTTGCGATTACAAGTTCCTCTAATGTCTTTGCTGCATCGCGAAATGATCCTTCGGACAGTTTAAAAATTTCATCAAGAACTTGTTTATCAACATCAAGTTTTTCACCTTTTACAATTCGCAAAAGCGAATGAAAAATCTCGTCTTTTGTTGGTTTCTTAAATTGAACATGGAAGGTCCTTGACGCAATGGTTCCCGGAACCTTTTCAACTTCTGTTGTGCATAAGATAAAAACTGCATGAGATGGCGGTTCTTCAAGGGTTTTAAGAAGTGCGTTAAAGGCATCAGTTGTCAGCATGTGGACTTCGTCAATAATATAAACTTTTTTACGAAGAGCGGCTGGCGCATATTTTATTTTCCCCCGAAGATCCCGAATTTCATCAATTCCGCGATTTGACGCGGCATCAACCTCAAGAACATCAATATTCGATCCATTCGTAATTGAAACGCAGTTGTCGCAAACATTACATGGCTCAATATCTGACAATTGACTACTGACAACTGACAATTGACTTTTTTTTGTTAGTTGTCCTTTGTTAGTTGTTAGTTGTTTTTGCTCACAGTTGATTGCTTTTGCTAAAATGCGTGCGGCCGAAGTTTTACCCAGGCCTTTTGGCCCGGAGAACAAGAACGCGTGAGGAATTTCCTTTGCACGCAGAATCGATTCGATCTTTCCTCGAACATCCTCAAGATCAAGTTCCGAAACTTTCTGCGGCCGGTATTTTCGATAATAAACCATAAATAATAATCAAATACCCAAATAGACAAATAGTCAAATAAACAAATGGAACTATTTATTTGAAGTCTTGTAGATAATTGTACTCACAATCTTAGCAATTTCAATAGCTTCCCCCATGAGCCGCAAGCCTTCCTCTGCGAAATTTGGGTTCAAATCAGATAAAGCGCGAAGCCAATACGCTGATTCTTTCGTTTCTTTTCGAACAATTGTGTATTTAGAAATGAAGTCCCTTTTAGTGTGAGTTCCATCTGCTTCTTGATCATTTGCTCCCATAGAAGTCGCCGAACGAGCCAATTGACCAATTATTATTAAATTTTCCGGAGTCTTTGGAAGTTTACGAATATACTTTAATACGGCAATAACAAACTGATAAATCCGCTCATGGATATCTCTTACTTTTTCGTCCTTCATTTGACTATTTGGATATTGGTTTATTTGTTTATTTGAATATTACCCGGATCCTACTATTCTAAAGATTTACTCACTGAAGTCAAGGTGTTTTAGTTAACAACATTCTGAGGTTTGCCTTTGATAAATGCTTCTATGTTTCCGACGAAAATTCTTCGTTTATTCTCCGCAGCCTCTCGACTTATGTAAGCCATCGGAGGATAAATAATGCAATTAGGGTACTTTGAAATTTTTTCCAAATCTTTTTCTGCCATTTCGTCCGAGTGATCCAGCATAAATACAATATCATCCCTTTTCAATCGTTCAACTAACGCATCGACATTTATAAGATCCATAGGCGCGGTATTAATTATAATTGCTCCATTTTTCAGTTTGTTAAATACCGATTTATTGAATATATATTCAGTTTCTTTTGTTTGAGCAAGATTAATCGAGATTATATCTGCGTTTGAAATCAAGTCTCCGAATGGTACATATTTTACACCCTTATTCTCAAAATTTTTCTTCCGAGTTCTGGACCAATATGCTACATTCGCTCCAAATCCTAATGCAATTTCGGCGACTCGTTGTCCAATCGTTCCAAGACCGACAATTCCAAAAGTTCTATTTTTTATTTCTAGAGCTGAGATTCCAAGTTCGGAATAATTTTTAGAACGTCCTCTCTTTTTACCTTCTTCCAAACCCCTAAGATACTCAAGAATTGCAGCAAAAATAAATTCCGCAACAGATTCAGTACTATATCCTTTGAGGTTGGTTACGATTACTTTCTTTTTCTTCGCATACGCGACGTCGATCTTTCCGAATGCTGTTGCCATTACTCCTATATATTTTAGCTTCGGAGCATTATCTATTTCTGTTTTTCCAACCTCTGTTCCGAAGTTAACTAAAATACAATCGGTGTCGGCTAATTCTTTTTTAAGTTTCGAATCTCCCTTTGGTAGAAAAATTATTTTATCCCCGAATGTTTTAATTTTCTTCCAAGATGCGGGATCTAAACTGCCTGATTCCTCAATATTGTATACAAGAAGCTTTTTAAATTTCATATTGCAATCATATTCTCACAAAAACTTTCTGTCAACCGCTTTTTTATTTGATTATTTGAATATTGGATTATTTGTCTATTTGACTATTTTCACTAGTGGTGTTGTCCAAGCAAGTGCCTTACTCCGTGCTCTACAAGTTCTGCGATTTTATCATCAACTAACATTTTCTCGAGGGCTGCTTCTTGAATAACGACAGGGTATGAAATAACAACGTCGCCTAAATATAATTTATCAGGTGCTCTTGGAATGTCCTTTCCCTCTTCCAGCGAAAAAGAGAGAACGTTTGTGGTTCTGTCCAGACCGCGATACTTTTTGTTTAAAGCACGCATCTTGCGGCTTCCAACAATAGCTATAGAAACCTCGAAGGGCGTGACAATACCGTTTTTGTGCACAGTATCTCGTGCCACCTGCCTTATTCTTTTTCTGTTTACCCTGTATCTACTTTCAACGTATATAGGAACGGAAACATCCATAATCTTTGGGTTTGGGTAGGGTTGGAGCTGCTCGTATGGTTTATGGGTTTGGTCTATGGGTTAACCACCTAAACCCCAAACGACCTACTATACTAGCTGCCCCAACTTAACCCCCTGACCATACCCGTTTATCTGGGCGCGTTTATTCTAGCAAATTTGCGATTCAGTTCCTTCCTGTATTTCTTGGCCAAAGATGGCTTAAGATAAAATTCCCTCTTTTTCATCTCCTGAATAATGCCCTCCGACATTACCTTGCGAGAGAATTTCCGGATCATTGTATCCGCCGAGTCTCCTGTCGATTTTTTAACAAAAACCATATTTTATAAAGCACCTCCTGTCGTCTAAATGAAGTGAGAATTGAAAAGTTAGAAGTGAAACTATACTCACACCTCACTTCTACCATTATACTCCAAAAAATCCCTAATTTGAAGCCCAAAAATTATACTTGGAGACCGACTGGTCCAATCAGGTGGAAATGAAGATGATCTATGGTCTGCGCTCCCCCACCAAACACAAGAATTTTGTATCCCCGTCCTACAAGCTTATTTTCACTGGCAATTTTTTGTATCCCAATTCGAACGCTTGAGAGTATTTTATCATCTTTAAGCGATTCAAAAGCATCAATATGTTTACGGGTTGTGAAGAGAACATGGATATCCGCTTGTGGTCTGACATCATCGAAAGCAACTATTACATCATCCTCGTACCGAAAATCTTTCGGAATCTCCCCTCTCACAATCTTGCAAAATACACAGTCATTCATCGCCCAACTTTGAATTCTATCACATCTCCGTCTTGGACAATATAGTCCTTCCCCTCAAGCCTTGTTTTTCCCGCCGCGCGAGAACCTTTCCACCCATTCGTCGCTTCGCTCCTCAGGGCAGGCCCATTGTTTGCTACAAAGTCATCAAACGAAACCACCTCTGCTTTAATAAAATTCTTAATAAAATCCGTGTGGATTTCGCCGCTTGCAGATTTCGCGTTTGTGTCTTTTTTAACGGTCCATGCGCGAACCTCTTTTTCACCTGCAGTCAAAAATGAAATTAAGCCGAGCTCTTGATACGCTTTCTGAATCAAGCGTTCGAGTCCCGATTTTTCAAGACCCAAATCGTATAAATATTCTTTTTGCTCTTCGCCTGACAAAGCTGCCAGTTCTTCCTCAACTTTAGCGCAAATGACCACGAAGTGGTCATCCTGAGCTATCCCGCCTTGGCGGGGAAGTCGAAGGATCTCTTCGTATTTATCTTCGATTCGGACGATTCCCTCTTTTGTATACTCTGCTTCCGGAACATTGAGAACTATTATCTCCGGTTTTGAAGATAACAGATTGAGTGATCGAACGAATTCTTGGTCCTCTTTTGAGGATTCTAATGCGGAAACATTTTCCCCTTTGTTTAGGGTATTTTCTAACTTTTCGAGTAATTCCTGTGCACGTTTATTTTTTTGCTTTGACGCAGCAATTGTTGTAATATCCGATAATGCAAGCTCTGTTCGGATTGTTTCATAATCGCTTTTTGCATCGACACTGCCCTCGCGAACGACATTTGGGTCTTCAAACGCGCGGACAACATGGGCGATAATTTTAACTTCGCGAATATGGGATAAAAATTTATTCCCAAGGCCCGCACCAACTGATGCGCCTTTGACTAATCCCGCAATGTCGACAAATTCCACAGTTGCAGGCTTAATAGGAGGCAAGTTGCTCATCAAATGTTCGATCTTCGCGATCTCGGCCAATCGAATCAATCGTTCATCCGGGACCGGAACAATCCCGATATTTGGTTCAATCGTGGCAAAAGGATAATTTGCCGCCAAAGCAGCCTGCTTGCGCAATAAGGCATTAAACAAAGTGCTCTTGCCAACGTTGGGCAAACCAACAATTCCAACGGATAAGTTCATATTTGGAGATTATAGCAGAATTTAAGGCCTAACTAGGAGTTTCTCCGTAAATTGTAATTGTGGTTCCGGGAGATTCATTCGTCGCGTGGGTTACATTTCCTTTCGAAACAGGTTCAACCCATTC
>JACQKO010000023.1 GCA_016204525.1 Candidatus Levyibacteriota bacterium
CCCCCATATGTTACATAGTCCGGTTTTGTCCCGTACCACTTTTTAATAAAGTCTCCAATGCAGATATTTCCGTAAGAAAGTTTTTCGGAAATTTTCCTTAAAAGTCTTGCTTTTGTTGACGGAGGAAATATTGTTTCATAACCATGGAACGTTGTAAAAACTTTTTTAAATGGAAATAAAAAACGAAAAGGTAAGTACCAGAAGAAAACATCATGGCAGTGGACAACACTGGACTTTTTAATAGTATCCGTATGTCTCAGCAACCTGAGCCAAACCCTGAATTTCTTAAATGAGTTCTCTTTTCCAAAATTCAGTCTTAAAACTTTAATTTTTTTAAGCTCGGAATGATCAATTTGGATTGATTTGACGGCCTTATTTGAATTGATACTGTATGTATCACTTTGATCCTCTGAGTGATAAGTGTTTACCCCCCGAAGCTTTAGCGAAAAGGAGTTTTCTGTAATTACGGTAACTTCATGACCTCTCTTTACTAATTCTTTTGAAACTTCTAAAACATGTTTCTCTACTCCGCCAATATCAGGGTAAAATCTGCGTGTCAAAAATAATACATTCATAAAATAGATTACACGTAGCGCAGCGAAGTGTGGATCCGAAGGGATTCGAACCCCCGACATCTTCGATGTGAACGAAGCACTCTACCGCTGAGTTACGGATCCTTTTCCTGTCCTACGATTCTACTAAATTCAATTAGGATTGACAAATATCTCACAATACTCGACAATATTATTCTATGCCTTTTCTGAGAAAGATTTATGCAATACTTATTGATCTTGTTGAAACCCTGGTTATTGCAGGGGCAATTTTTGTGGTAATTTACGCTTTTCTCTTCCGCCCATTTCAAGTCAATGGTCAATCCATGCACCCTAATTATGAAAACGGTGAGTATGTTTTAACTAATCTAATTACTTTAAGATTAAAACCTGTTGGGAGAGGAGATGTGGTGGTGTTTGAATCTCCCACTAATAAAGAAAAGGATTTTATTAAAAGAGTTATAGGCATACCAGAAGATGAGGTAATGATCAAGGCGGGATTTGTATTTGTGAACGACATAAAGCTTGACGAATCAGAATACCTGGGACCGGATGTAAAAACTTATGCCGGAGCATTTATAAAAGAGGGAGAGCCACAGGTGGTTCCACCAAATAGCTACTTCGTTTTAGGCGATAATAGAAGTTTCAGCTCCGACTCAAGAGAATGGGGATTTGTAGCTTCCTCAAAAATAATAGGCAAATCTTTTTTAGTTTATTGGCCTATTACCAAATCCAGACTGGTAAAACATGCCAAGTACAATATAAATTAAGCAACTAGCTTGTCGTGGATTTCGTTTAAGATAGGGGTAGTTTCACTGGGACCACCAGTTACTTCTATAAGAACCCTTCCTTTTTTACTCGTTTGATCAAAGAGAACTTTTGAATAGCCTCTTTTTTCCATAAGGGAGCGAGCTTTCCCATCAAGCTCTGGTATGTAGAGCTTGTCTCCAGTTCTCCGTGGCTCTTTTTGTTGAACTTCGCTCTTTAACTGTCTTGCCACCTCCTCAGCTCCTCTAACCGAAATGCCATCCACCAAGATCTTCTTGAAAGCGGCGAGCATTAGCTTGGGATCCCCAATTGATATGAGGGGTCTTACATGCCCTTCCGTTATTACTCCGGCCGCAAGTGCATCTTTTATGGCATCCGGCAATGTTAATAATCTAATAGTGTTTGATATGTATGGAAGACTTTTGCCTACTCTTTTTGCAACTTCCGTAACTGATAAGCCAAAATCGTCAATTAATCTTTTATAAGCTTGGGCACGTTCTATTGGGTTTAAGTCTTCTCGCTGTACGTTTTCAACGATTGACATCTCAAGCATCCCTTGGGGAGTCGTATCACGAACTATTACAGGCACTTTTCCTAACCCTAAAATTCTCGCGGCCCTCCAGCGTCGCTCGCCAGCTATAATCTGGTATCCGGCCGGAGTTTTCGCTACAACTAAAGGCTCAAGAATCCCCTGTTCGCGAATAGAATTAACAAGGTCAGTTAATGATTCTGGTGAGATTAGACCACGAGGCTGAAGCGGATTTGGCTGAAGCAAGGTCGTTTCAAGTTCTGTTATTTTTTCGCTTATATAATCGTCCATCGTCTATAACTATTGAGCTACCTTAACAATTTTTTTGCCCCGCAAAGTTCTGTAACCTACAGAACCCGTCATGCTCGCAAAAATGGTAAAATCACGTCCCATGGAGGTCCCTTTTCCTGGATAAACTTTTGTTCCGCGTTGCCTAACAATGATGTTACCCGCAATGACTTTCTGATCACCAAAAACCTTGACCCCGAGCCTCTTTGAGATTGAATCGCGATTACCTTTTACCGCCCCCTGTGATTTTGTGTGTGCCATATGGTAGAAATATTAAATATTAAATATCAAAAATAAAATATATAATATGTGTAATTC
>JACQKO010000024.1 GCA_016204525.1 Candidatus Levyibacteriota bacterium
CTTCGCGCTCAACTTTTGCTTCTTGGCGAAATTTGGCCGAATCATATTGTTTATGAAACAAAACATATATATAAGGCCTTCCTAATTCCTCGGTAAATATTATTTGATCGAATTTTGATTCGTTTGCACTTGTAAATTCCACAGCGTCTTTATATCCATACTGCCATTCGGATGAGAATTCATTTAGATAATGTTTGAAGTAGTTGTGATAGAAATACACGAAGTTAAACATAGCAAATAGCAAAACGCCAACAGCTAACGGCCTTGCAAACTTTATACTGAATACTCGATACTGGATACTCGATACTGACTGCCAGAGATAAACCAAACCATACGCAGTCAAGATTTGAAATGTCGGCAGTGTCGTCTCAATTCGGAGCGCATGCGGAGTCTCCCGAGCAATTCCTGCCGGAATTATTCCAACAATTAACCAATATGGAATAATCCACCAATGTCCTTCCCTTCTGCGAAACAAAAAGAATATCCCGGCAATAAAAAATGGAATTTCCCAAATGTACATTTGCCCAACATCTCGAATTGAAAACTTAGGATTCCCGTCGCCCCTTATAAACAGAAAGTCAGGGGAAATATTATCAAAGTAGTGCTTAACGTATTCAGTAGCATAACCGAGCCTTCGATTGTGAATTATCTTAGACCAAAATGCGTTACCGTCATTTTCAATCTGCTGATTGGCCCGCTCAACAACTGCTCCATCTGAAAATATATTTACTTCCTGGAAACGAAGCTTAGACTGGGGAGTTAACAAGAATAAAAACAGGGGTAAAAATATTAACGCGCCTACTACAATAGATGTTAAAAATTGATTTCTTGCTTGTGTTATTAGATATTTTCGATGTGCGAAGACTAATCCCAAAACCAAAAGAGGTGCAACGATTCTTGCAGTATTGAATGTATACATCGAGATTACGAACGAAATAATCGATAGAGGGAGCAGCCACATACTCCACCCCCGAGGTGTAGCTTCATTTCCACCTCGGGGGTGTATTGCATTAAGGAACAATAAGACGCCTAGGACTATAAAAAATGTTGCGACATTGGCCTCAAAGGCGGCGCGGGATAGGAGAATATGCCAAGGAGAAATCGCCAGCAACCCAGCAGCAATAAGCGCGATAAAGTGAGGGGTGACACGGAGCGGGGGTCCCCCATCGACCGCCCGCAACGAACGTGAGGACGTCGGATGGGGGTGCGGAGCGGCAGGACCCCGAACAACGAATATCCTAAACGTTAGTAAGTATGTCAGAATAACTGTTAAGATTCCAAAAAATGCTGACGTGAAACGCACTGAAAATTCGTTAAGACCGAATATTTTGACCGGCAGAACTGAAAGATATGTGTAAACCGGAGGTTTAAAATCTCCAAAAGACTCAAGGTATGTTAAGGGCAGAAACTTTCCGAATTCATCTCGCCCGTCAATGCCTAATGAATAAGCATTATAACCCCAAGAAGCCTCGTCCCAGGTGAGCGACGGTGGATTAGAAGATATAGAAAAGAAGCGAAGAAACAAAGCGATAATTATTATTGGGGATACGAATAATAAATTCTTCATTTAATGCTATTATATACAATTTCAACTCAGTTGACCTTCCAGATTTCAATGTTGGCGTTTTCGTAGACTTTTGTAAGGCCCAGGTCTTGAGGAAGATAAGGAAGATGCTCAATATAATCTTCGTGCTTCACAAGATAAACATAGTAAACATCTTTATTGCCAAGAATCTTCCGCGCGTCTTGGCTTGTATTTGCAATAGAAAAGGAAAAATCGATTAGCGTTTCTTGTCCACTTAATCGCTTGATATAACTTTTGATTCCCCCAGCGGCAGCTGGTTTATAGGGTGTTTCAAAAATACATCGCAAACAGTCTTTTTCATATACAAGAACTCGCCCTTTAGGAAGCTTCGATAAAACCGATAATCCATCGATTTCTGATTGGCTTATGTAATATTTGGTATCGGCCTTAACAAGAATATAGGAACCGATCGAAATTACAATAATTATTAAAATTACCGGATAGAATTTTCTGATGTGTTTACGCTTCAGATAAAGAATTGCACCAATTATTAACACACCTAATATTAAAAGCGGATAAAATTCCGAAATTCTACTTTTTATTGCAAAGGGGATATTGAAAGAAAGATCCGAAAAGACTAGTCCACGAGGTGGCGTATCGAACTCTCTACTCTTAACGATATCAGGAACAGATATCCCTTCCGTTAATATTTCGTTTTCTCTAAAAACTATTGAACCTTCTTCAAATTTAACTTTTATATTTCTCCCCTCGCGTTCGATATGCTCCAAATTGCCGACGCTGTATTCTCTAACCGAATTTTTATCATTCAGGGAATCTATAATATATGGGAGGTTAATTGAGAGATTAAATTGTTTATTTGGCGAAAGATAAAATGGCTCCTGGAAATTATTTAGATAGGGGTGAAGATCAACTATTCGAAGCTTTCTCGAATTATAATCGTACACCAATCCTATTCTATAAAATGTGCTTTGATACCACATTGCTTTTTTAGGTGCTCCTAAAAGATCATCGGTCTCAATAAAATGAGGAGGCATAGTTTCTGGAAATTCGTTACGATACCAATCTGAAAATTGCCGCATTGTTAAAACACCTACCCCTTTCGCTTCAAATTTCTTCACAATATCGAGGCGCTTTTCGAGAATTGCTTCATAAATATCAGGAGAGTAATCTGCCTCAAGACCAATCGTTATATGACCAAATTGGTTGTAGTTACTTCGGACAGAGTATAGTTCGATAAGCTTTTCAAAGTAGCTATCTGGATCCGAAGTCTCAACCTGAGAGTAATCTTGAACACTATAAAGACTTGCCTGCTTATTCGAAGGACTTATATATCCGTTCAATGGATCTCGCGCCGCCCAGCGAAAGGTTACAATATCGAGCTTACTCGAATCTTGCGCAGGAATACCTGCGTGAATCCTGCTTGGATAGAAAGGTATTGAAAACGGTGTTCCCCAAACTTGATAATTATCAAGATCAAATTGATCTGATATTCCCAAGACTCCCGTAATTCCATATTTTTCTTTCATGTGAGAAAGAGAAAAAGAATCTACCCACCATCCTCCAACTGATTTTGGATAATTGCCGAATTTGCTCTTAAACTCTGAAAAAACTTTATCAATTAGTTTCTTTCGATCTTCTTGTTTATATCCTGAAAGGAAAAGCGCTTTCGCGTGATGCCAAGAATTAGTTTTGTTATACATGACACCTGAATTTTTGGAAAAATTTTCAGTCACTTCAAGAAATATTCCAAATTCCTGATTGCTGTCCATTGAAGAAGCTACTTTGAGCAATGATTCGTTCATAATAACATCATAAGTCAAAAGCCAAGTGGCGGGCAGGTTACGCTTTTTTACTTCATCGTATTCCGCTTTAAAACTCTGTGCGGGATTTTTTGTATAAGACGAGATCCTAACAGGATTAACAATCGTAATAAATGAGTTTCTAAATTCTCTTGCATGAATTTTTGCCGGGAAAATAAAGATTGTTAATATAAATAGTAGAAAAACATAGAAGATTTTATTTTTTGTGAATAGATTCATCTTGTTGGGGCTTGCCCCGAGAGAGCGAACGCGAATCGAGGGGCCAGAAGTAAACCATAGTTATTAATATAGATATATAAGCTATATGACTATTATTGAAGTATCTTGAAAAGTACCAAAATATAGACAGGAAAATTGCATAAACTAATATTAAATTTTTTACCGACATATTTTTCTTCAAATACTTTAGAAGATAAATTATTAATGGGATTCCCAACAATAATTGAAAAATAACGAAAGGAAAGTTGTCTTTGATACTCTTAATTATTCCGAACTGATTTAAAAGCATACCAAATCCATATCCTGAAATCGGATAGGCATGCTCCGTATTTCCTGAAAGATAAAGAATCGTACTATCTATAAATGCTTTTGGATTCCACAGGAAAAATGGTAAAACAATTATCGCAAACGTTCCTATAAAAATACCAAGAGTTCTTTGGAAATCTTTCGAATTTCGTTTTCTAAACCAAAGGTACGCGACATAAAATGGTAAAATGGGCCAAACGGATTGCTTGACTGCAAAAGCTAAGCCCATAAAAACCGCTGAAATAAACAATTTCTGGCGAAATAGAAAGAATAATGATGGGAATAAAAATCCCAACATAAAAAAATCAGATCTTCCCTCTATCGTATAAGGCAGCATTGCAGGATTAAAAGCGAGGAGAAGCAAAAATGATCTTTTCTTTTCTCCCTCTTTTATTAAAAAATGAGCAAACACAAGCGTTGCAAAGAATAAAAACATCAACGGTACTCTGCCATCGAAAAACCCAAATAAGGTCCCGCTCACAGAGGAAAAAGGTATTGCAAACAACGTATAAAACGGCTGCATTACATAATGATAAAGCGCCGGATTTTTTTCAGTAGCAGAATAATTCCATTGTTCAAGTGGTGTACCAAAATAATCTTCTTGGTATGGATTTTCACCTATTAACAAATACCTAATCGCTACTTCTTGTTGAAGAGCAATATCATGAATTCTAAAAATAGGAAGGCTTTCATGCCTTAAAATTATTTCCGAGATAAACGCTCCTGAAATAATAGATAGAATGAGTCCCCAAAAAATAATGTTCTTGGATTTTTCATAAATTCTGTTCGATATTTTATTAATATCAAGAAAGACTAGTATCAATAATGCTGTAAAAATTAAAGCAAATAACCAATAAGGAGTAGCTCTCGGCCAAATACCATGAGAGAGTATAAAGGGAACAATTAAAACAAACGCAAGAACTGTATCTAATTTAACCGACACCATTTTTCTTTTTAAAGAAGACGGCAATCGCAACCGATGAGCTTACTATTGTTATTAGTATGCCAATAGAGAATGATAACGGTTGATATGAAAAAACTACTTTGCTTTTACCTCGTGGTACAATAACTCCCCGGAGAGCGTGATTTACTTTATAAATTTTGGCTTCTACTGCTTGCCCTGAGCCTGTCGAAGGGTTAACGCTTGCTTTCCACCCAGGATAAAACGCGTCTGAGAGAACCAGGATTTTGGTATCTTTTGTTTCTGTTTCGATTGTAATTTTATTCTGCGTATAGCTTAATATACTAGCATTTCCTGATGCTTTATTTTCCTCGAACGAAAGCAGATTTTGGACAATTACTGTTTCTTTAAGATTGATATTCTTATCGTAAATTGCTTGGATTGCATCTTCCTTGTCCGTTCTTAAAACAAATCTATCGGCAAAATATACTCTTGGAAATACTTTCCTATTCTCAAAAATTACAAAACTATTTTTTTCCCACACCTTCTGATAACGAGAAGGGTCTAGTCTCTTTTGTTCTATTTTTGAAAGCTCCCCTTTTTCAAAACCTAGATATTTGACTCCTAAAATATCCATAATCCTATAACGTGTGTCATTGACATCTTTAAACGGGAATTCTGTAACAGCATAAAGCATTGCGTCTGACCTTGAAAATGCTCCTTCATATTGTCC
>JACQKO010000026.1 GCA_016204525.1 Candidatus Levyibacteriota bacterium
AACAATCTTGCGTCGGAATTTATACCCACATTAAATCCAATAATTAAAGCGGAAAAATCCTTAGCTAAAAGAACATCTGAAACAGCAATATCTCCTTGACTTTCATAAATCAACTTAATTTTTGACCCCGATCCAATCGGGGTTGAAGGAAGCGAATTTTTGATTGCTTCCATTTCGGCACTTGTCTCTGTTTTTAAGATTACTGGCACAAAATCGTGATCGTTTGCTTTTAGGAACTCCATAATATCGACAGGCACTTTAGGGGCGGACTGATCCCGATCTGATCGGGAGAGGGAACCCGGCTGCGAGCGGAGCGAGACAGCGGTGGATGCCGATGCAGGCTCAATTTGTTTATAGACTAAAACAGTCCCGGAAGGCACAACATCTAACAGTCCAAGCACCTCAACCGCATCACCGGGAGCGGCCTCGCGAGTGTTCTTGCCAAATGTGTCAATAATTGCCTTAACTTTTCCCATATCTTGCCCATGAGAGAAAATTTTGTCGGCTATTTTAAGAGTACCTGCCTTTATTACAATTGTTGCAACAACTCCACGGCGCATATCTTGTTTTGCATCAATAACAACGCCTGTGAACCCAATATTTTTGTCTTTTTTAATTCCAGAAAGGTCATAAACCAAGATGATTAAGTCCAGAAGATCTTGAACTTTTTCTCCGGTTTTAGCAGATACGCCAATGTATGGAATATCTCCGCCCAGTCCCTCAAGTAAAATTCCCTCTTTTATAACTTCTTGTTTAACGCGTTCTATATTTGCTGCCTCAAGATCAACTTTTGTAAACACCACTATATATGGGATTTTTGCTTCAAGTATTTTTGCAATAGATTCCCGAGTCTGAGGCTTAATGCCATCATCTGCTGCGACTATTAACAAAGCTACGTCGGATGCGTTTACTCCTTGCGATCTCATATTCGCAAATGCTTCGTGCCCCGGAGTGTCTATAAAAGTAATTTTTCGAACTTTCCCCTCATGCTTGCCCTGAGCCCCGTCGAAGGGGGTTACTTCTACCTGAGATGCCCCTATTTTTTGGGTAATTCCGCCGTGTTCTCGTTCTACAATACCGGTCTTTCGAATCTTATCCAATAAGCTGGTTTTCCCGTGGTCTACATGCCCTAAAACAGAAACAACCGGCGCAAATTCATTTGCTTGCCTCGAGCTATGTCGCGGGGTTTGATTTTTATTCTTTTTGTCCATATTTTATTTTTAATACCCGAACTTCTCATACTATTCACTTTTTTTCTGGTTCGGTTTTCTTAGATTTTTTAGCCCTTGGCTTTTTTTCCTCTTTCGACTCATCTTCCATCACTTTCTCACTTTCACCCTTTACTCTCGATTCCTTTATATCCTCTAACACTTTGTCGCTCTGTTCCTCTGTCCCCTGTGTCACTTCTTGTGGCGCCTCTTCTCCCTCAACGTCTATATTATATTCCGTCAATTTAGATGCTAAGCGAACATTTTGTCCTTCCCGGCCGATAATAAGGGGCAGTTCTTCGCGGGGTGCAGTAACCTTTGCGGTTTTTGTCTCAAGATCTACCTCAACATTAAGATTTTTTGCAGGAGAAAGCGCGTTGGTAATAAACTTCACAGGGTCGGGACTCCATTGAATTACGTCAATCTTCTCAAGCCCGTCAAGCGCATCGATAACAGCTTGAATTCGAACGCCTTTTTGTCCAACGCATGACCCAACAGGATCAATACCGGATTGCTCCGAGTAAACCGCAATTTTTGCGCGATTTCCCGGTTCGCGAACCACTTTCTTTACAGTAACCGAGCCTGAATTGACTTCCGGCACTTCCCGTCTTAACAATCCTTCGATTAATCCCGGATCAGTCCTTGACACCATAATTTCCCGTCTTTCTTCATCTATTGCTTTAATATATACCGGCATTTTTTTGTTTAAAAAGTATTGCTCATTTTGGATTTTGTCAGCGGGCGAAATTACAGCCTCTGCCTTTCCGATATCAACAACGATCGCAGGCCCTATGAAGCGGAGAATCATCCCATTTGCTATTGTCCCAACTCTTTTTGAATATTCCTCGATTATCGCGTCTTTCTCGCGTTCCCTTATTTTCTGAAGCAGAACTTGCTTGGCGGTTTGAGCGGCAATTCTTCCAAAGCCTGGAGGAGTTACATCGCGTCCTTCAGTTAGAATTCGAGTCTCGCCTGTGTTTTCATTTAATTCTACCGAATATTTTTCAAGATCCTCATCGGAAACTGTGTTGTCCTTCCTGAACGCGGCCAAAATCGCGCATTTCATGGTTTCAAGCACTACAGAAGGGTCAACGCCTCGCTCTGAGGCTATTTGATTTAGCGCTAACGCAAATTCTGATCTTTGAACAACTGCCATAAATTTAGATACTAGTGACTAGGGACTAGCAACTAGGTAAAAAATAAGGTGGACCAAGCCACCCCATCTCTTATTCAAAACCGAGCTAATTTTAACAGAAAGAGTGGGGGCAGTCAAGGAAAAATTATGGAGCGAGGACTGCTTTTTCTACGTCAACAAGGCCTGAGCCCTGTTGATTTGAGGAAAGACCGGGAAGAACTTCTGCGTTACTTTGAAG
>JACQKO010000021.1 GCA_016204525.1 Candidatus Levyibacteriota bacterium
AGGAAGTACACATATTTTGAGTAAAAGCCGGAAATCTTATAATCAATATTTAGAAAAACAAAATAGGCCCCAAGCGATACAACTAAAAAAAATGACTGCTGACGAAAAATATTAAAATCAATTGAATAAAAAGTAGCTAATGAAATAATCACAACTAGGATCGCAGGTAAAAGAATTGCAAATTCGAGCCTATTAATGGCAAATCTATGCATTATTTTTTCTGAGTACGCGAAACTTATCTGCTTTCGTAAGCCTATCAACAAGCGCCTCTCTCTTAATCTTTTGTTCGAAACTTTCTGGCCAATCTGGTAGTTCAACATTTACCCATTCATCCAAATTAGTACCAAGTTTTTTTCGCTCCTCTTGAATCTCACGAATCAAATCTCTGCTCCTTCCTTCTTCTTTCAATTTTGGTGTTTGCTGTGTATCTAATTTTATCAGCTCTACATTATCTCCGTGTTTGACATCAATGCGTTTAACGTTCACTTCGTCCTGAATCAAAGAAGCAGTACCAACTGTATTGAAGTTGACTGGCGAAATGGTGGCAAGTGAATTTAACGGCTGGCGAACTCTTATCCCTTGCTCTTTCCTATGTGTATGGACTTGTTCGACAAGTTTTCTTGAATATGTCATATTCTCCTCAATTTCTTTATTGATTAGGGATTTTTCAGCTTCCGGCCAGTCTGTAAGATGAACAGATTCTTCGCAAGTTAGGTTTCGAAAAATCTCTTCTGAGATAAACGGAGCAATCGGCGCAAATAGTTTTGAAAGTGTAATTAAAACTTCAACTATGGTCTCGTAAAAAAGATTTTTGTCTCCGTTGTCTTCTGCCGAAGGCCCTACCCTATCTCTGCTTCTTCGGATATACCACGTCGATAAATTATTCACAAATTCCTGTATTTTTGATATTGCAGAAACTGTGTCGTAAGAATCTAAAGCTCCTGTGACTTCTATAATTAACCGATTGGTTAAAGACAAGATCCATCTGTCTAATATGATTTGGCTATTGGCTGTTTGCTTTTGGTTATTGACTGTCCAGTTGTCTACATTGGCATAGGATACGAAAAAATTGTAAACATTCCAGAGTATAAGAAGAGTTCCTCTTACCTGCATTTTGTATTGCTCTTCTGAAATTAAAATATCTTCACCTTTCATAACAGGTGATCCCATGAGATAAAGACGGAGAGCGTCTCCTCCATAGGTTTCAAGCATCATTTTAGGATCCGGATAATTTCCGTAATTCTTACTCATCTTTCTACCGTCATTACCCAGAATTACCCCTGTGACTGAAACATTCTTGAAAGCGGGCGATTGATACAAAGCAGCCCCTATTACATGCAGAACGTAGAACCATGCCCTTATTTGACCTGTATACTCTGCAATATAATCAGGAGGAAAGAAATCGGAAAAATCTTCGCCGGAGTTAAACGGGAAATGCCTTTCTGCAAAAGATGCAGATCCTGCTTCAATCCACGAATCCAGAACCTCGGGTGTTCGAATGGAATTAGAACCACATTTTTTACACTTCACAATAACTTCATCAATCTCAGGTTTATGTAAATCGGATATTTTCGAACTGCTTGCCTCTTCAAGTTCGGCAATGGAACCGGGAACAAATCTTTCCTGGCATTTTTCACATTCCCAAACAGGAACAGGAGACCCCCAATATCTATTTCTTGAAATATTCCAATCCGGTGCTGACTCAATACTTTTTAGGAATCGGCCGTGCTTTAAATGTCTGGGGAACCAATTTACTTTTTCATTATTTTTTTTCATTAACGGTTTTAACTTTTGGATATCGACAAACCAGGCATTAAGCGGCGCATAATAAAGGCGTGTTTCGCATCTCCAGCAAACTGGAATATTATGCGTTAGTGTTTCCTCGCGGTATATAAGTCCGCGAGAAGAAAGATCTTCATTAACAGCCTTATTCGCCTTAAGATAATACATCCCTCCAAACTTGGGCACGTCAGGTTTTATATTCCCCTCCTCATCAAGATGAATTTCGATATGAATATTTTGCTCTTTCATTGCGACTAGATCCTCCTCACCATAAACTGCAATTGTCACGACACCCGTACCTTCATCGGCCGTTACGAAATCGCCTCCAATAATTTCAAAAGCTTTTTCACCCGGTTCAATCTTGTAATAATCATAGTGGGGTTCAAATTTTCTGCCTAACAAATTCTTACCTTTAAATTCGTCAAGAATTTTATACGTACCTTTTAGTATCTTAATTGCAGCTTTTGCGAGAATATAAACCTCGTCTCCTTGTCTAATCTTTATATAGGTAAGTTTAGGATTAACGGCCAAAGCTGGTGTAACAATTTTGTTCCATGGAGTTGTAGACCACGCAAGAATATTGGTGTCTTCCTCGTCTTTGAGTTTATATTTATAAGTTGTCGCTCTATCCGGTACTTCCTTATAGCTGTTGTCGAGTGCAATCTCAAAGTTTGAGATAGGAGTAGCACAATGAGGACAGTATGGTCCTACACGAAGTCCTTTATAAATATATCCTTTATCATACATTTGCTTAAATACCCATAAAACACTCTCCATGTAGTCACGATCCCAGGTTCTATAGGCATTTTTAAAGTCTACCCAACGTCCAATGTGATCAATATACCATTCCCACTCAGCGGACGTCTGATTAACATATTTTTTACATTCGTCAATAAACTTTTTTACCCCTACTCTTTCCTCTATTTCTTTCTTCGATTTAATTCCAAGCTTCTCCTCTACTTTGTTTTCAACCGGAAGACCATGGCCATCCCAACCCCAGACACGGCGGACCCGATAGCCCTTCATTGTCCAATATCTACCAAATAAGTCTTTAGGCATGCTTGACAGAAGAGATCCGTAATGAGGCATACCAGTTACAAACGGCGGCCCATCAAGAAAAGTCCAGCATTTATCGGGAGGCCGTGACTCAATAGATTTTTCAAATATCTTATTCTTTTTCCAGTAATCTAAGATCTCCTGCTCGAGTTTTGGGAAATCAACTTTTGGCGATACGGGTTTAAACATACTAGAACATTATAGTTGAACTAGCTTTGATCTTCAAGATAACATGAGGTGTGAAGTTAGAAATGTGAAGCTGGATAATGACGTGTGAGGTGAGATTTGTTCACACTTCCCATTGCATAAATCTAGCTTCTAACCTCGCACATCTCACATCAGCTCAATGGTATAATCAGATTATGCTGAAGAAATTAAAGTTACCTAAAGTTCAAATGTCTCTTGCATTAATTGCAATATATTTATCTGCTTTTGGGCAACTGCCTCCCGAGCAGTATATCTACGTTCTAATTATATCTCTGGCATCAACAATGCTATCTGATCTTGTAATCTCTTATATCCGAATAAGGAGACTTTTTATGCCACACGCAGCTATGGTTACGGGAATGATCTTAACGCTTCTTGTTGATCCAACGCTTGCCTGGTACAAAATCGCGGCAATCGCGTTTATTGCCATGGCAATAAAAAACTTTGTACGAGTCGACAATAAACACATATTTAACCCAGCGGCTTCTGGACTTCTTATTGGAGGCTTAATTTTTGGTTCGTATGTGTCTTGGTGGGGAAGCTCTTTCCAATATTCGAGCAATTTTAATGTTCAAACACTAACTTTATACATTGTTTTACTTTCTCCCTTATATGTAAGCGCATATCGTATTAGAAGATACTTCTCAATTCTAAGTTTTATCATAACTTATGCAGTGTTAGCCATTATAACTTTTGGCATTTCATTAAATACTCTCCCTATTACTTTGCTCAATCCAACCATAATCTTCTTTTCGATAGTTATGTTGCCTGAACCCTTAACATCCCCCTCTGAAAGAAATAAGCAGTTTATATTTGGTGCTATTGTGGCTATTCTTAATTTTATTTTGGCATCGAACATTATCGCCGGAAATATTTTTATTCCCGACGCTCTTATTGCATCACTTCTTGCCGCAAACTTAATTTTCTTCAAAAGATAAATGAAATATTTTGACTTGATATTTACACTTCATTCACAAGATCAATTAAAAAATCGGGGTATAAAAATTGCCGAGGCTTGGGAAACATTTAAGCACCCAATTCGAACTCAAAAAGGGAGATATGGGGGATTAGAATTTGAGCGCGAATTTGAGGATTATAAAATTACTATCGTCGCTGTTCAAAATGATAAAAACGAATGGATAGTAAAATCAGTCTGGAGAAATCCCCCTCTCCCTAATACTTCGGACGCCCGCCAAAAAGCAGTTTGGGGAAAGTACAAAAAGGCCGGCTTCTGTGGCAAAATCTGGATACAAATTAAACAACAACTCAAGATAGATTAAGGAGCGTCAACGATTCTTCTCGCAGGAAGGCCTCGGGGTTTTATTTTTATTACAACGGGCGCTGAGCCACTAAATTCAACGTCACCTGTCTCTAGAACATCAAGAAGCTCAATGTATCTTCTTAACTCATCCATATCAACTGGTCGTCTCCAGGCAGGCCAACTATTATATCTCTTTCCGATGACAACATTTGCGTGGTCTACAGGGATATCAGAATTCCTTTCTTTTGATTCTAAAAATCCTTTTCCCCCTTCGATCAATAAGTAATAGTCTAAATCTTGCACATCTACTTTGTAACCTATCTGATTAGACCGACTACTATCACCGGTTTCCTGAGAAGGATAAGAAGTTGCCGAAATATTAGCCTCTATAATTCCTTGCGCTGAGCCCACGTTAGCATTTAATATAGTAGGATAACTTTTTCCATCCCTTTCTCTACCAGAATGACTATAAGACTCCCAGAAGTCTATAAGTCTCTCTTGTGGTGGTTCAATGTGAGTTCTAATTAAAACGCCCAGACGATCTTTAAAAGCTGGAATTGCCTTTTCAGCTTCTTCAACCAAGGCTTCATGAGCGGCTTTTACCCTTCTTTGTTCCTCAATTTTTCCGATTATTGAACGGCGCCCATCTTCTACCATAACGGCATTTTATATATACTATTTTATTTTTCTCCTGTCAATATCAATAATTAAATTGAATTAATGATCCTAGTTCTTTTGGCGTAGAAATGCGGGGATGTCAAAAATTGATTCTTCTTCGTCTTCAGATGGAGAGGATGTTGATAAGCTTTCTCCATTGTCGATTGTTTCTTCCGGTTTTTCGACCATCTCCTGAAGTCTCTTTCTTGATTCATCAAAACCTGTTGCTATAACAGTTATGCGAATTTGATCATGCAGGTTTTCATCAATTGTTGCCCCAAAAATAATGTTTGCATCAGGATCTGCAGCGGATGAAATAATCTTTGATGCCTCATTAACCTCGGACATTGAGAGATCTGTACCGCCAATGATGTTGTAGAGAACTCCGCGGGCACCTTCCATTGAAACCTCGAGAAGTGGCGAGGAGGTTGCCTGGCGGGCAGCTAGCTGCGCTCGGTTTTCACCAACTCCAATTCCGATCCCCATTAAGGCCGATCCGGCATCTGTCATAATAGTCTTAACGTCAGCAAAGTCAACGTTAATTAATCCTGGAATGGTTATTAAGTCTGAAATTCCTTGCACTCCGTGATTTAAAACCGAATCTGCAACCCTGAATGCTTCAAGGAGCGACAATTTTTTATCAATTACTTCAAGAATTCTTTGATTTGGAATAACAATTAATGTATCAACCTTCTCCTTTAACTTGTCAATCCCCTCTTCTGCCACGACCATTCTACGAGTACCTTCAAACAAAAATGGTTTTGTTACTACAGATACAGTAAGAGCTCCGATTTCTTTTGCGACTTCTGCAATAATAGGCGTTGCGCCTGTTCCTGTGCCGCCACCCATTCCGGCCGTCAGGAAAACCATATCTGTTCCCTCAAGCATCTCCTTGATTTTTTCTCGAGATTCCTCAGCCGCCTTAATACCTACCTCTGGATCTCCGCCAGATCCAAGTCCCCGGGTTAAGTTTTCTCCAATTTGGATTTTTACATTTGCTTGATTATTTAAAAGTGCCTGAGCATCTGTATTAATAGACATAAACTCAACACCATTAATTTGTCCATCTGAAATCATCGTATTTACAGCATTTGACCCTCCGCCACCAACGCCAATTACGCGAATTTTAGCAAAAGAAGTTGTCTGAGGCTTAATTAACATGGGAAATTGTTATTCGAATAATTAAGCCCATCCTACCACAAAACCAAAACCATTGCAACTAATTACTTGGGAAGGAATGTTTTGATCAGTTTGGAGATTGGACCAAAAATTCCGCGGGTTAAGGAAAGATTTAGAGGACTCATGATTCCGTCTAAAAATGAACCTTCTTCTTGTGGGCGAAAACCCTTGGCAAAAAACAGGAGACCTACGGAGGTTGCAAAAGCCGGATTTTCAACATCGTCAATTAATCCCGTGACATTAGCCGGGATCCCTACGCGAACTGGCATTGAAAGCATTCTTTTTGCGCTTTCTTGCGCTCCGGCGGTTCTTGCTCCTCCTCCGGTAATTACGACTCCTGCCGGGGTTTGCGTTGCGAATCCGCTTTTCTTAAGCTCAATACCCACAAATGTAAATAATTCGTTCAGGCGCGGTTTTATTATTCCGTCTACAAGCGTTTTTTGAGAAACTTTCTTTAGATCCTCAACCAAATGAAGCCCTGCAAGATCAACCTCATCACTTGATTCCTCTTCCCCACTGGGCCGGAGGCCCTCGGGGCCGGAGGCTTCTCTGTGCTTTTTACCGTACTTTCTAGATAGATAGAGCTTAATCTTCTCAGCGCTCTCAAGAGATATTCGAAGCCCTATCGCAAGGTCATTCGTGATGTGGCGAGCACCAATTGGTATAACAGAAGAATAAGACAATGCGCCGTCAACATATATACAAATATTTGTGATCCCGGCTCCGACATCAATAAGGATTACGCCAAGTTCGCGTTCCGTATCCGTAAGTACGGACAGTGCCGATGCAAGGCCAGAAAATACTACTTGCGAAACACCTACCCCTGCCTCTTGCTCAAGAACTCTTTGAACATTTTTAACGGAAACCGAGTTTGCAGTAATTATGTGCGTATCAACTTCAAGTCTCACCCCTGTCATTCCTACGGGATCTTTTATCCCCGACTCTCCGTCAACCGTAAATGTTTTTGGCAACACGTGAAGAATCGTAGTGGTTGAAGGCGTTGAGATGGCACCAGCCGCTTCAAGAACTCTTTGGACATCCTGAGGTCCTATTTCACCATTGGGCGCAGATATTGCAACAATTCCTTTTGAATTCTGGCTTAAGATATGAATGCCCGACAATGAAACGAAAACCCGATCAACAGAATATCCTGCCATACGTTCTGCGGCATCAAGCGATGCGTTAATTGAAGAAGCTGCTTCCTCTATATCAATGATTTGTCCTTTTCTTATTCCGCGAGAAGGAACTTCCGAAACTCCCAATATATTGATTCCTTCTTCCTGTATCTGGCCGATTATAGCTGCGATCTTTGAAGATCCAATATCAATACCAACGACAATTTTTGAATCCGCCATAATTTAATACTACCAATACTACAAATGTCACCAATACTACCAATATTTCAATGAGATCATTGAATTATTTGAAATTGGTAGTATTGGTACTGTATTAGTAGTATTTCTCTTATGGTAGTATATGCGTCAGAATTTTACAATAGGCTGCTCAAACCGAAGATCTATAAGCGTAGGCTTCTTGTTGTCTATTGTAAGTTTATTAAGAATCAATTCCAAAGACACAATCTGCCAGCGAGCCTCCTTGTTTTTTGAGAAATATACCTTTGGTCCATCTTTAATCTGGCCAATAATTATTCCTGAGGAAGAACCCTCAATCAATGTCTCCATAATAAAATTTCTATCGGATAGGACTTTAGATAAGTCGTTCCTTGTGGCGAGTTCTGAAACGGGTTTTATAATTGAGTTTTTTTGCTCGCTGCCAACTCTTAAAAGCGGCGGTAAATTTTTAATGGAAAGCACTAGTAATACAAGTGCGTTAACGACCATTGATACAATTAGTATTCTAAAAAATACTTGTTTTATTTCTCTTTTAACTTTTCTTCTTACCATAAACTTCCCCTACTACATCCGCGATTCTCTTAGCCGCATCTTTTATAATAAACCTCTGAACGTTTCCCATATTCTTTTGATATTTTTTTTGATCGCGAAACATTTTATGAATTAGATTTAAAACTTTTCCTGCCGTTGCATCGTTTTCTTCTATAAACTCGCTTACCCCTAATTCTTTCAAAAAAATTGAGTTAGAAATTTGCTCCTCATTTTGCCCATGTGGAAGGGGAATAAGTAGGCTCATTTTGCGAGCTGCCATAATTTCAAATATAATATTTGCCCCTGATCTTGAGATGATAAGATCGCAATTTTCAAATACGTCCCCTATCTCATCAGGGTATATAAATTTCTTCAGGATATATTTTTTTTGTAGATTTTGCGGTAGGGTTTTTTGTTTGTTAAAAAGCATTTCAAAGTCACGAAACTTAAGGCTATCCCCCGTCTGGTGAATGATTACGAAATCAGAAGCTAGCTCCGAAAGAATTTCAGAAATTATTGAATTTATAAAATGAGAGCCGGTGCTCCCTCCGGTAATATATATTGTCCTACCAGACTCGCCACCCGCCTCGCCGAATCGAGGCGAGAGCCTAGGCGGGCTATCCGGAATCAAAATTTTTTTCTTAGGCTTAAAAATCTCGCCCCTTACTGGATTGCCTGTTATTACAACCTTATCTCTTGGGAAAAAAACAGTTGAGCTTTCAAACGAAACGCATATTCTCTTGGCAAATTTACTTATTATTTTGCTTGCGAGTCCTGCCTTCTGCGTTTGCTCATGCAATACAACCGGAATGTTAAGAACTCTTGCAGCCAATGACACGGGAAGACCAATATATCCTCCAAAAGTTAAAACTATATCCGGTTTTGCACGGGAAAGAATCCTAATAGATGCAAGGAGTCCAATTGGGGTCTTCAGAAGAGATGTGATAGTGTAGGCTGTAAATTTTCTCTGAAAGCGTCCTGTTTTCACTTCGTAAAATGAAAGTCCTTCCTCTTTTGATACTCTGTATTCAAGACTTACGCTTCTGTCGTCTTCAAAGGGGTAACGACGACCGGCAATTATAATATCTACCCCACGCTCCTTAAGCTCTTTGATTAAACTATACGCGGGGGAAAAATGACCCCCAGTAATGAGTACTCTCATATGTTAGTATCTAAGTTTTAAGTTTTTAAGATTTAAGAGATCTTCTTACATCTTAAATCTTACATCTTACTGACTAAAACCTCCTTTGCGCTATATTTAGCAGGATGCCGATTGCAATAAAGTTTATTATTAACGACGAGCCTCCGTATGAGACAAAAGGCAAGGTAACTCCGGTTAACGGAACTAAAATAACTTGAGACGCAAGATTAACAAATGCCTGAATGCTTATGAAACTAATTATACCTGCTCCAAGCAATTTTCCAAAAGTATCCCGTGCGCCTGAAACAATGTAAAATCCTGTGATCGTAAGCGCAACAAAACAACCGATCAGGAAAATTGCACCAATAAGTCCTGCTTCTTCTGCAAAGATTGCAAAAATAGAATCGGTCGTTAACTCCGGTAAATATGCATATTTTTGAATAGAGCTTCCAAACCCAAGCCCAAATAAGCCTCCGG
Source organism: Candidatus Levyibacteriota bacterium (assembly GCA_016204525.1). Lineage (GTDB taxonomy): Bacteria > Patescibacteriota > Microgenomatia > Levybacterales > GWA1-39-11 > GWA1-39-11. The sequence continues at coordinate 9,644 of JACQKO010000021.1, forward strand.
ATCCAAGAGCGATCAGTATCTGCTTAATGTGGTATGGAGCTGATTGCAAGTTCTTGGGATCAAAATTTTGGAACGCCAGCAACCTTTCAAGCCTATAGGGAGCAATTTTAATTAAAGCAAATATGCTTCCTGCCATTAATATTGTTATCATAATCATGTCGCGAATTGGCGCTCCGGACAAAAAATAAACTACCGCAGAAGTAGCAGCAACAATAAAAGCGGTTCCCAAGTCCGGCTCAATCGCCACTAAAAGAACCGCAAGCAAGAAAAGCAAGAGAAATGCTATTAGGCGTCCTTTTTCCTTTGCGGACAACCATGCGGCAAGGTAGATCGTCATAGTTATCTTAAACATCTCTGACGGCTGAAGAACTATAAAACCTAAATTGAGCCAGCGATGGGCCCCTTTAAGCTTAAGGCCGACACCCGGTAAAAATACAAGGATCAAAAGCAATAAGGTCGAAAGTAAAAGCGGCAGGGCCAGTACGTAATATTTCTTATAATCAATCTTTGAAACAATAAAACATGCGACAATTCCCAAGACAAACCATACCGCCTGATTTTTAACAAAATAATATTTGTCTCCTATTGACAATAAAGCTGAATACGTTGAGCTTTCATAGAGAATAAATACCCCAATAAGGGAAAGTAGCACTGATATTGAGAAGAGGAAAAGAGCGGATTTACTCATCTAAAAAGAGTCTATCTTATCTTCTAGATAAAGGCAATGTAGAGCCCTAGGAGTGCAAAAACTACTCCCAAAAGCCACGCCCTCATAACTATCTTCGGCTCTTCCCACCCGCGCTTGACAAAGTAAACATGAATTGGGGTAGCAGGAAGTATTCGTCTGTTCAGGAAACGGCGCGATAGAATTTGAAGAAGAGTAGAGCCAACTTCTAAAACAAAGACTCCGCCAATTAGCGCCACTGAGAGAGGTTTCCCTGTTAACAATCCTATTACCGCAAGTACTGCTCCAAGGGACAGTGCCCCAACATCTCCAAGCCAAATCCGTGCCTTATATATATTGAAGTAAAGAAAAGCCAAGGAGCTTCCCAATAAGATTGCAATAAATAAAGAAAGAAATGGATCAAGAATTGCACCTGCTACTGCTAAAAAGGCAACCAGGCAAATAATAAGAAGGCCTGTCGCGAGTCCGTCCAAACCATCTGAAAAGTTTACCGCATTGGCAAATGATACTATAACAAAAGCCGCAAAAAATATATATATAATTCCAAGCGTTATTTCTCCGAACCAATGGACATAAACAAACGAATAGCCAAGTTGAAAGTACATTACAGCGCCTATTATTAGTGCAAGAGCCCATTGAATTGCGAATTTATGAACCAGCTTTAATCCAAACACGCCAGAATGTGTATTAAATATTTTCCTCAAATCATCATAAAACCCCAAGGCTCCAAACCCGACGAATGTGAAAAGCAAAGCAAATAATTCCCAGAATTTTACATCTATTCCAAGCAGCCCATATGTCCAAAGACTAAGAAAAGTCACGACTAAGATGATTAAAAGCCCGCCACCAAAAGGCGTACCTACTTTCCAATCTGAAAGTCTATCTAATAATCTTACTCTTTGGTTAAAAACATCGCGTGTTTTCTGCTTCTGCTTCCTAAGCTTAATTTTATATAAGAAATCTATAAATGGAACCAATAAAACTGCGGTTATAAAAAGGGACAGTATCGCAAACCCAAAAACTTGCGCCATGAAATTTAATTATAGTCCGAATACAGGCTCGGACGCAATAAGTGAAAAAGAATTATAAGCTTCCCTACCTTCAAATACAACTACATCTGACGCTCCGACATTCTTTTCTATAAACTTTGCAATCTTCACAGGAGGCCAAACCTGAACTAGACAAAGAGATTTTTCTTGTGCAATTCCCGAAATTAATAGTTTGTAGTAATTGTCATTTGTTAAAAAAAGATAGTCGCATACTTTCCCTATTTCCTTTCCTAACTCTAAATGATCTTGATATGCATTCTTACCAAGCTCCGAAAAAGGCTCTAAGACTAAAATTCTTTTACCTTTATATAACTTCATGTATTCGATTGCAGTTCTTGTCGAATTAATGTGGGTATTATAGGTGTCGTTTATCAAAATTACGCCTGCGGCGGTTCGTGATGCATCCATGGTTCTTGGCAGAGGAGAAAGCTTTGCTATCTGCTTTCTAATTAGTGAAAAATCTATTCCTAAATACAGGCCTAAAAAAATCCCCGGAAGAAGATTTTCTACATTTTGAATTCCTATCAGTTTAATATTTGAAAACTTATATTTTCTACCGAAAACACTAACACCAAAAGATATTGAAAATTTACTAAGTTTTACATCTAGCGCTTTAATATCAGCTTGCCCCGCCGAAGCTTTAGCGAAGGCCGGGGACCGCGAACTTTCATCCTGAAACGAAAAAACAAATTTTTTATACTTAATCTGATCATATAAAGACATTGTGTTAGCA
>JACQKO010000022.1 GCA_016204525.1 Candidatus Levyibacteriota bacterium
AATTGAGCCAGATCCTATTTACGGGAATATTTTGGTGGCAAGATTTATAAACCGCTTGATGCGCGACGGCAAAAAAACAGTTGCGCAAAGAGTAGTCTATGATGCTTTTGAATTACTCAAAAAAGAAGGGGATCCGGTTAAGATTTTTGAACAAGCAATAGATAACGTTGGCCCAAAGCAAGAAGTTAAGGCAAGAAGAATTGGAGGGGCAGCGTATCAGGTTCCGCAAGAAGTTCGAGGCGCAAGAAGAACGGCTCTTGCAATCCGTTGGATATTAGAGGTTGCCGCAAAAAGGCCAACGGCAGAGCATAAATCGTTTGCGTCAAAGCTGGCGGCAGAACTTAAAGACGCTAGCCAAAATCTAGGTGAAGCCATTCGCAAAAGAGACATTGCCCACCGCATGGCCGAAGCAAATAAAGCTTTTTCCCATTTCCGCTGGTAATCCCTAGCTGTTTGCTATTAGCTTTTGGCTGCTGGCTTCTTTTCTGATTTACTGACTACTGATTCACCGTTGCACTGATTTACTGTTTTACTGTAATATACTTCTGTGGAGAACATTAGGTGGTTTGGGCATGCGAGTTTTGCGATTACCGATTCCTTAAATGGGAACCGAATCTATTTTATTGATCCTTTCGAACTCCCCTCGAGCAATTCGGACAAGGCAGATTTAATATTCGTAACGCATGCGCATTATGACCATTTGTCAGGAGGCGATATAAATCATATTCTAAAACCGCAGACTTCGGTTATCGCAACACCAGATTCACTTGCGACTTTAAAAATCCCTAACGAACAAAAGTTTGAGGTTGCGCCGAACAATTCTTACGACGTCAAAGGAACTAAATTCGAAACAGTTCCTGCATATAATCTGAAACCCGAACGACTTAATGCTCATCCCAAATCTAATAATTGGGTGGGGTATATCTTATTCGTCAATAATCAGAAAATTTACCATGCCGGAGATACGGATTTTACTCCCGAAATGCAAAATTTAGCCTCGAAAAATCTTGATATTGCCATATTGCCGATGGGCGGGAAGTACACAATGGAAGTTGACGAAGCAATAGAAGCGGCAAATACGATCAAGGCAAAAATTACAATCCCAATGCACTACAGGCGTTTGCTTGGTGATAAATCCAAAGAAGCCGAAGAAAAACTAAAGCAGGGCGTAACCAATTCGAAAGTCGTAATACTTGAAGAAGTATCCTAGGTATCAACGGAAGACACCTTCGGGGTGTTATTCGATTGCACGTGGGTTACTTGGGGGATTTGGTGAGTTGTTCGAGATTGTCAGAGAGGAGAAAATCGTCTTCTATTCGGACGCCGCCAAAGCCAGGAATATAAATCCCGGGCTCTATTGTAAAAACATTATTCTTAACAAGTTTATTTTTCGACTTAGGTGATAATCGAAGCTCTTCGTGTACTTCGAGCCCAATCCCATGTCCCAACCCATGAGGTATTTTTTCGAAGCCTTTAGAAGCAAGATAATCATTCGCGACTTTTGCAGTTTTTGACGCATCCACCTCGGGGGAGTCAGGGCCCACCCCCGAGGTGCTTATATATTCAATGGCTTTCTGTTGGGCGACTCGGACTGTTTCGTAGATCTTGCGAGCTTTATTCGTAGCGTTTTTCGTGAGCAACGTGCGCGTCATGTCGGAGCAATAGCCGTTGACCTTTACGCCGAAGTCTAGTAAAACGAACTGGTCGGAGTTTATTAATTTTTTATTCGAAGTTTGATGGTGAGGGATAGCGGAGCTTGAACCAAACGCAACAATCGGCTCAAATGCCAGCTCTCCGCCGTTTTCTTTTATAAGCCTTTCAATTCTCCAGGCCAATTCTTTTTCCGTAATATTCATTCTGATGTTCTCGAGAACATCAGAATAAGTTTTATCGGTTAACTTGCAGGCAAGCCTAATGTTTTTAATTTCTTTATCGTCTTTGACAGCACGTAACTTTTCGACTAATGGTTCGGTAAGGGTAAAATTGAGCCCGGTTTTCCTTTTGAATTTTTTAAGTTCTGATAATGTGAAATTTTGTTCAACTCCAACTCTTTTAGCTTTCGAACTTCGAATTTTTTTAAAAAGCTCGGTATAAAGAAATACTTTAAGACCTTTTGGGAGTATACTTCGAACTCCTTCGATATATCGACCGTCAGTAAAAAGCGATACACTAGATTCGGTTACAAACAAATATGCCTCCCGTTCGCGCGTTGAGAAATTCGAATAGCCGGTTAGATAAGCAATATTTACAGCACTCGAAACTAGCAGCGCATCTATTTTATCTTCGGATAAACTTTTTCGAACAAGTCTTAATCTCTGTTCAAACATGGGTAGGATTATAGCACAACATTCCACCTCGGGGGAGTCAAGGTCACCCCCGAGGTGTTTCGCGCGCCTTTACATTCGAAGGTGGCTTTTGGTAAAATAGGTACTGCTTCGAGGCAAGGCTCGATTTTTTTATTATTTATGGCTACTCAAGATAGAAATGTTCCATTGGATAAGATCCGCAATATTGGGATTATTGCGCATATAGATGCTGGGAAAACTACTACAACTGAAAGAATCCTTTACTACACCGGAAAATCCTACAAAATTGGAGAAGTTCATGAAGGCGCTGCTGTCATGGATTGGATGGATCAGGAACGAGAACGTGGAATAACCATTGTTTCTGCGGCAACGACTACATTTTGGAAGGATTTTCGAATAAATCTTATAGACACTCCTGGTCACGTGGATTTTACCGCTGAAGTAGAAAGATCCCTTCGTGTTCTTGACGGTGCTGTTACAGTTCTTGATGCTGAAGAGGGAGTTCAGTCCCAATCCGAGACTGTTTGGAGACAGGCGGATAAATATAAGGTTCCAAGAATTTGCTTCATCAACAAAATGGACAAGCTTGGAGCGGATTTTGAAAAGACGGTGCAATCGATTGTTGATAAATTGGGAGCAAGTCCAATAGTTTTGGGGTTTCCAATTGGCCGCGAGCAAGACTTTCGCGGGATTTACCATTTGCTCGAACAAAAATCTTACATTTGGTCGGGAGAGGAATTGGGCGCAAAGTTTGATGTGAAAGATGAAATTCCGCAAGGACTGGAAGATGCTGTCAAGCGCTACCGCGAACAGTTGGTTGAGAAAATTGCTGAAACTGACGACAAGCTTCTCGAGAAATACCTTAACGGTCAAGAGATCTCAAATGATGAGTTAAAAACTGCTTTACGCGGCGCTGTTATTGCATATAAAGTTGTTCCTATCTTTGCCGGATCGGCGCTTCGCAATAAAGGAGTTCAGCCCCTTCTTGATGCGGTTGTTGATTATCTACCCGCCCCGCTTGATATAAAAGAGGTAAAAGGGCTCAATCCTAAGTCAAATATAGAAGAAGTTCGTCAACTTACACCGGAGGAATCCTTCGCCGGCTTTGCTTTTAAGGTTCAGATTGATCCTCACGTTGGGAAACTAACGTACGTTCGTATCTATTCCGGAAAAATGACCTCCGGATCTTATGCCTATAATTCGACAAAGGAAATTCGCGAGCGTGTTGGCCGGCTTCTTTTGATGCACGCAAACAATCGAGAAGAAATAAAAGAGGCATACTCTGGTGAAATTGTCGCGGTGGTTGGTTTCAAAGATACTTCTACAGGAGACACTCTATGTGATGAATCAAAGCCGATCCTTCTTGAAAAAATAACATTCCCGGAGCCTGTAATATCACTTGCTATCGAACCAAAAACAAAGTCCGATCAAGAAAAGTTAGGTCTTTCCTTGAAAAAACTTATGGATGAAGATCCAACATTCACGGTCAAGACAGATCACGAGACCGGACAAACTATAATTTCCGGAGTGGGAGAACTTCAGCTTGAGGTAAAAGTGGAGACAATGAAGCGGGAGTTTGGCGTTCAGGCAAATGTCGGCGCGCCGCAGGTTGCATATAAAGAAACAATTTCAGAAGCAGCCCAAGGCGAAGGCAAATATATTCGCCAAACAGGAGGTCGTGGACAGTACGGTCACTGTTTCCTGCGGATCGAACCGCTTGGCCGAGGTGAAGGTTTTGATTTCGTCAATGCAATCAAAGGAGGAGCAATCCCCCAAGAATTTATTCCGTCAGTTGAAAAGGGGGTCCGCGAAACTTTAGATAAAGGAGTATTGCTCGGGTATCCCGTAACCGATCTTAAGGCAACTCTTTACGACGGCACATATCATGATGTTGACTCCTCAGACATTGCTTTTAAGATTGCAGGATCAATGGCATTTCAGGCAGCCGCGAAAAAGGCAAATCTTAAATTACTTGAGCCCATAATGAAAGTTGAGGTTACGACCCCGGAAGAATTTATGGGGACAATTATTGGAGATTTATCTTCAAAAAGAGCGCAGATTGTGGGATCTTCTGAGCGTGGAAATGTTCGTATAATTTTAGCAAGCGTCCCTTTGGCCGAACTTTCAGGATACGCAACAACCTTGCGTTCTATGTCACAAGGTCGTGCAATTCCGTATATTGAGCCAAGCCATTACGAAGAAGTTCCCCAGAATATAGTCCAGGCAATGCTCGCCAAATCCACCTTCACCGGCCGAATAACGGCGCAGTAACTGGCTTTTGCTCGTGGTTTCTCGCACGTTGAAAGGTGACGCTCAGCTTCCTTTGTTCGAAATTCAAATCTTTGTTTCCGTTCTTCGCTAAGTGAACGCAAGCATATAAAGATTTAACCCTAATTCTAACCTCTATTCACGCTTGCGTTCAATTCACTTTCAAGTGGAGAAAACCACTCGCCTTGAATGCCGCATCACAGCCCAATAAATTATTGAAAGGGCCATCATAAAATGTTAAGATAATCGTGGTGAGAGTATTTACTATATCTCAGCTAAAAATACTTTCAGGTTTTTTCGCCAACGTATCTATCTTATGGTTTACAGCTTCAATAGTTGGTTCGAGTGATTTATTAGCAAGGCTACAATATGCGATTCTCGGAATCGTTTGTCTATTGTTCGCGTTACATTTGGGAAGGGAGGTTGATACAAGATGAATCTGAATCAGTTGGACGATTTATTAAAAAGCGGAAGTACATTTTGGATCTTATTTATGATCTTTGTGTTGCTATTCTTGATTTACTCCAAAATGCCTTCAGCAAAGAAAAGAAAATAACTCCGCATCACCGCCCAGTAAAAAAAACAACTGACAACAGACAACTGGCCTTCATATTTGACATTTAGAATTTTTTTGTTCTAAACTGGTTATAGTATGATCAGCATGAAAAGGAATCCTGAGCTGTTTTGGATTCTTGAGGTTCTTCTTTTGACTCCGGTCGCGCTGTTTTGGATGGGCCTGGTTTCTATGATGCTTGGCTCAAATGATCTTTTTAACGCGGTAGTGGGACAGCCGTATTCAATGATTAAAACAGTTTTCGTGACTCTTGTATGCCCGGCTGCCGCAGCCTGGTTTGCAGGTGAATATATTCGCGAAAACAGGCGAGAAAGAGGTTCTGCACTTGATATTGCAAGAGTAATTGTTGTAGTAAGTTTTGTGACAATTATTATTGTTCTTGTCTATCTTCTTAACCAAACAAGACCCCGTTAGTGCTACGTGTAAATTCTAAGCACTAAATCCTAAATCCTAAATACTAAACAATATTCTATATTAGAAAATAGTTATTGGAAAATAGAGAATAGT
>JACQKO010000027.1 GCA_016204525.1 Candidatus Levyibacteriota bacterium
ACCGTGATTTAAAGGAGAGAATCTCCGCTTAACAACCTGTTTTCGATTCTCAAGTAGCGCATGGGCAACATTCTCGGGTACTCCCGCTTTTGCAAATAAATCTACTTGAATATCCATTACTTCATGGAGACTAACCAAAGCGTGACCGCTTGGATGGTGAGAAATCAAAAGATCAATATCCTCGCCTTTTTGATTAAGTCTGTCAGCTAATAATACTTCTGTCGCGTCTGCATCAATTCCTGCCATGACTTTCTTAACTTGTTTTTTGGAATCTTCATACAAAATCCTCGAGTCAGAATAGGGATTACTTAGGGATTCCATGTCAAAATATTTCTTTTTTTTGGGCGGAAGCTCACCGTATTCTTTTTTTGCGCGGGCCAAAAACTTCTTGACCCCCTCTACCCCTCTAGGATCAGCTTTCATCCCCATTTCAAGCGCAAGTTCATAAATCTGTTGTATTGTCATAATATGTCTTTTGAATTGATCGGCTGAAGATAAAAGTATATAATAAACGTGCCTAAAAAGCAACACGCCGAGATGCTGGAATGGTATACAGGCTAGTCTCAAAAACTAGTGGGGATTTCTCCATGAGGGTTCGACTCCCTCTCTCGGCACAAACCATTTTTAGCCAGTTAGAACTTTTAGCTTCAAAATGTTATAATGGTCTCCAATGACAGAGCGCACTGGTTATTTTGAAGATTTCACTTTAGGAGAATTCTTGGAGCATGAAGGTCAAGTAAAATTGGAACGAAATCTCTTCATTAAGCTTGTTCTAGAGAATGGCTTTGCCGATCAAACGATTCACGTAGATAGAGATTACGCTATTTCTCAAGGCTATAAAGATATTATCTTACCGGGTCCTATTGTTTATACAATTATCTTTAGACTTACTAGAAGGGATGTGTCGTGGATTGGGCTTAACGTTGGAACAGATAAAATGAAACATACGGCAGCTGTTTATCCCGAGGATACCTTGAGAGCAAAATCGTCTGTATCAGAACTATCCGAGTGGCATGGGTCAAGAGGTGTAACTCACGGATTGGTTAAAGTACAGACAACTGGTTTTAACCAAGATGGCTTGACTGTTATCGAATTTTCAAGATCCGTCTTAAATCCTTTTAAGCCAAGCTAAGTTGTTTTTGGAGCCAAAAAGTTCTCCTTCGAATGCTCAGGATAAATAACATGGCGGATTGATTTAGTAAAAGCAAACATATAAAATTTGCCTTATGTTAATAGTTGTTGGGATTGTGGGGCCGATTGCGTCGGGCAAAGACACGGTTCTTGAGGAACTTGAGAAACTTGGATTTAAAGCTTTTTTCTTAGGTGAAAGAACTCGTGAGGAAGCGGACAGACGCGGCCTACCGCATGATCGATCAGTCCTTCAAGATATGGGCAATGATCTCAGGGAAAAATTCGGAGACGATATTTTGGTTAAGCGAACTGAGGAATTGTTCGATGGGTCGGAAGAAAAAATAGTAATTGACGGAATAAGAAACGCGGGCGAAGTAGCCTATCTTCGGAAAAAATATAACACAATAATAATTGGCGTAGACGCTCCAAGTAAAAAGAGGCGGGAATTCTCTCGAAAAAGAAGTGCTGATGCAGATCCCAAAACAGGAGAAGAGTTTAAGCGTGTCGAACAAAGAGATCGAGGAATTGGTGAAAACTCACACGGCCAGCAAGTCGAAGAATGTTTAAGAGAATCCGATATAGTTATTGAGAACAGCTCAACGGAAAAAGACTTTATTAAAAAGATAAAAAGAACCTTAATTAGATTTAACCTCTAATTTTGTGCCTACTCAGGAAGATTTATTGAATTATTGGTACTTATTGGTATTATTGGTACTGTATTTGTAGTATTAAGCCCTGCGCTTGTGTTATAATTTACTCCCATAATGGCTAAAATCGTTATTGGGCTTGTGGGGCCGATTGCCTCAGGCAAGGGAACCGTTATCGACCTTCTAAAGAAAAAGGGTTATCGAGCCTACTCTACTTCGGACGTTCTTAAAGAAGAGATTGCAGCACGCGGACTTGAAGTCACACGAGCCACATGTAGCGCGGTCTCAAATGAATTGCGCGAAAAACTTGGAGCTGACATTTTGGCTGTTCGAACCGCAAAAGTGATTGAACGGGACAATCCTGATTTTATTGTGATAGACGCCATCCGAAACCCAGCTGAAATTAATTAATTTAGACAAAAGTTTGGTGCGAAAATTATGGGAGTTGTTGCGGATCAGAAAAGAAGATATGAGATGTTTCACGAACGCGGAACATACACTGACGAGATTCAAAATTTTGAGCAATTTAAAGAGCTTGATGATCGTGAATTTGCGCAAAGTGGCAAACACAAACAACAAATTCAGGCATGTCTTGAGCTTGCAGACGTTGTAATCGAAAACAACAGAACACTCCAGGATTTGGCCCAAAAAGTGGACTTCACCCTCGCCGATCTACAAAAGTAACTCGTGTGGACTTACCGAGAATCGAACTCGGGACTGTACAATCCTCCTTCGCCAAGGCTTCGGAGGACGCGGTGCGAATGCGTGTGGACCTACGGGGAATTGAACCCCGACTTCCGCAATGCGAATGCGGTGTTGTACCGTTCAACCATAGGCCCAAACCTGAATATTATACTAAAACTTAGCGGGAAATCCCTATTATCTATTTACTATTCACTATTCCCTAGTTAGCGGCTGGGGCCTCTTCTTGAGTACGTTCTATATTGAAGAATTTGATGCGGTCTCCCCGGAATAATAACTCTCTCTCCCCTACTGGGCCGTTTCTGTGTTTGGCAACAACGATTTTTACAATTCTCTGTGGTGTGAACTCCTCGTCTTCTGTATAAAGAAACACAACAACATCTGCATCCTGCTCTATTGCTCCGGATTCGCGAAGATCTGCCAACTGAGGCTTACGAACGCCTCTGTGCTCAACTGCACGAGACAACTGAGAAACCGCAAGAATCGGAATCTTAAGTTCGCGAGCAAGATTCTTAAGTGATTGGGAAATGAAAGTAACTTCTTGCACGCGATTCTCAAATCTTCTCCCTGGATTTACAAGCTGCATATAATCGACTAGTAGAAGTTTCATTCCGTGCTCTAGCTTTAGTCTTCTTGCTTTAGATCTCATCTCAGCAATTGAAATTCCAGGAGTATCATCAATGTAGATCGGCGCTTCGGCTAATTCTCCCATGGCTTGCGAAAGTTTCTCAAAATCTTCATCCGAAAGCTTTCCGGTCTTAAGTTTCCAAGCATCTATATTAGCCTGGCTAATTAATAATCTATCAACCAGCTCTTCTTTGCTCATTTCAAGCGAAAACATTCCGACCGGGATCTTGAGGAC
>JACQKO010000036.1 GCA_016204525.1 Candidatus Levyibacteriota bacterium
CAAGATTCTTCACTACGTTCAGAATGACATTATGAATATATGAAGATAACTTTTGTTGGGCATGGGTATGTGGGGCTTGTAACTGCCGCTGTTTTTGCGGATTTTGGCAATCAGGTTTTTGTTATTGGGCATACCAAAAAAAAGATTGAAGGTTTAAGGCGCGGGATCGTCCCTTTTTATGAGCCCGGACTTTCAGAACTTGTAAAAAAAAATATTGATGCAAAAAGACTTACTTTTACATTAGATTATGCTCCGGCTGTTGCGGAATCTGACGCAGTATTCATTGCCGTTGGGACTCCCCCCACAAAAACAGGCGATGCGGATTTGTCAACGGTTCTTCAAGTTGCAGAGCAAATCGGAAAAAATCTTGAAGGGTACACAGTCGTCGCAACAAAAAGCACTGTCCCTACGGGTACGAATAAAAAGGTTCAAAGAATCCTTGAGGAAATGAAGCCCGCGGGAGCAGAAATTGATTATGCATCTGTCCCCGAATTTTTGAGAGAGGGAACCGCAATCGCGGACACTACGAATCCTGATAGGGTGGTTATAGGAACAGAAAGCAAACGCGCTCAAGAGCTATTAATTAAACTTCACGAGCCAATAGGCGCCCCAATTCTTTTAACTAACTTTGAAACCGCAGAGCTTATAAAATATGCCTCAAATTCCTTTTTGGCGCTTAAAATTTCATACGCTAATGCCATAGCAAAACTCTCAGAAGCAGTTGAAGCTGACGCGCTGAAAGTCCTTGAGGGGATAGGGATGGATAAAAGAATCGGAAATATGTTTCTATCGCCGGGTCCAGGGTATGGGGGCAGCTGTTTTCCGAAAGACGTAAAAGCACTTATATCGATTGCAAAAGATAATGATTATGCATTTTCACTTCTTTCGGAGGTAGAAGCAATTAATCATCAAGCAAGACGGGATATAGTAAGAAAAGCCAGAAAACTTTTAGGAGATGTTCGTGGTAAAAAAATTGGGGTTTTGGGTCTTGCTTTCAAGCCAAATACTGACGATATGAGGGAGGCGCCAAGCATAGACGTAATTTCTATGCTTATGAATGACGGAGCAAACATAAGCGCATTTGATCCTAAAGCTACGGAGAGTGCAAAAGAGGCTTTGCCAAATATTTCCTATGTTGATAATGTTTATGAAGTGGCAAATGGTGCGGACCTTTTAATTGTACTAACCGAATGGAGTGATTTTATGGAGATAAATTTTGAAGAAATAAAAAAACGCATGAAGGCACTTAACATTATTGATGGGCGAAATATTTATGATCCTGAAAAGCTTCGCGCAATGGGGTTTAACTACGTAGGAGTCGGGCGATGAAAAAAGCATTTATCACAGGGATTACGGGTTTTGCTGGAAGTTTTTTAGCTGAGCACCTTATTGAAGAGGACGGATATGAAGTCACAGGCACCTATCTAACACAAGAAAGTCTTAGGAATGTCAGTCATTTAAAGGACAAGCCTAGTTTACATAAAATAGATCTTTTAAATTCCGAACATACGGAGAATGTTATAGCTCAAATTTCCCCAGATTTAATATTTCATCTGGCTGCATTAGCCGCTCCCGGTGAAAGTTTTGGAAACCCTGCGAAGTTTTTAAGCAATAACATTGAGGCTCAAGTTAATGTTCTTGAAGGTGTAAGAAAAGCAGAAATTATGCCGCGAATCTTAATAGTTTCATCAGCCGAAGTTTATGGGGATGTATCTCTCTCTGACCTGCCAATAGATGAGAATACTCCTCTTGCCCCTGTCAACCCATATGCGGTTTCAAAAGTAGCTTGCGATTTTTTAGGCTTGCAGTACTTTTTGTCCTATAATTTCCCGATTGTCCGTGTTCGCCCTTTTAATCATATAGGTCCACGCCAATCGCCCAGTTTTGTAGTCGCAGCTTTTGCAAAAAAGATCACCGAGATTGAGAGAGGGAAAATGGAACCGATTTTGAAGGTCGGAAATCTTTCCGCAAAGCGTGATCTTACAGATGTTCGGGATACAGTTGAGGGATACGTTCGAATTTTAGAACAAGGGACCCCGGGTGAAGTTTACAATATTGGCTCAGGGAAATCGTATAGGATAGAGGACATATTGAGTATGCTTTTGTCTTTTTCGAACAAGAAAATAAAAGTTGAGGTAGATCAAGGCTTGATGCGGCCTGTGGATGTGCCGGAGCTTGTTTGTGATAATACTAAGGTTCGAAGGGCAACCGGCTGGCAGCCCAAAATTCCTATTGAACAAACTCTTCGTGAGACCCTGGACTACTGGCGCAATCAAGTTTAGTACTTGACAAGTATGACAAATTTATCATAAAATATGGAAGTAATAATAGATGATCGCGTCAAAAGAGTTGTTAAGTCTTTTTCAGACGCAGATCAGGCAAGGATTCGAGGATATACAAATTTATTCAGAGAACAAAAATTTATTTTAAGCGGGAAGTATCTAAAAAAGTTAAAAAATAATTTGTGGGAATTACGACCAGGGAAAATAAGAGTATTATTCGGAATCTTAAATCAAACAATGGTAATAGTTCATGTTTATAAAAAACAAACACAAAAGATACCATTGCAAGAAATAAAAACAGCAGGGAATCGTATAAAGGAGTATGGAGTATGAAAAAGAAAAAATGGCCACCACATACTAGTTGGGAAAAGTTTGAAAAAGAATTGATGTCTAAGCCTGGAGTTAGGAAAGCATATGAAGCTCTGCAGCCTGAATTTGCAATTGCAAGGGCAATAATTCACGCAAGGGTTAAGAAAAAAATTTCTCAACACGAGCTTGCAAGAAAGATGAAAACAGGACAAGCGGTTGTTTCGCGTCTTGAAGGGGCAAACGCGAGTCCTTCACTCGCGCTTCTCAAAAGACTTGCCGATGCCCTTAACTCCCGTCTTGAAATCCGCTTCATTCCTCGATAAGTACAAACTCCCCATCAGATGATTTCCTTGGAAAAGCCACAAAAATCTAAACCATATTGTTCTCCGCGGACCCCTCGACTACAGGAGAAAACAGATTTGATTATTTGAATCTTTTGAGGTCGGCGTCGATCATGAGTTTCATAAGATCTTCAAATGAAGTTTTTGGTTCCCAACCGAGCTCCTTTTTTGCTAACGAATAATCTCCCTTTAGATCCTTTATTTCTGTCGGACGATGAAGCTTCTCATTTGAAACTACATGGTCTTCCCAGTTCAGTCCCACGTGCTCGAATGCAATTCTTGCCGCATCGCGAACAGAATATGACGTGTTTGTTCCTATAACATAATCCTTCGGTTTATCATTCTGGAGCATCAGCCAAATCGCCTCAACATATTCTTTGGCATAGCCCCAATCACGTGTGGCGTCAAGATTTCCAAGATGAAGTTTTCCTTGCCCATCAACTAAGGGTTCTCCAAGCTCATTCAATGGTGGATTCTTTACTTTGTTTTTAATACATGCGACCCCTGCTGAAATTTTGCGTGTTACAAAATGGAGACTTCTTCTTGGCGATTCATGATTAAACAATATCCCACCGCAAGCAAATATTCCATACGACTCGCGATAACAGCGTGTCATCATGTGTGCATAAGCTTTGGCAATACCATATGGATTATTGGCATCGATTAAGGTTTTTTCATTGGCGGTTCCTGTCTGATTTCCATATATCTCGCGTGAGGTTGCTTGATAGAATTTTGCTGAGGGCGCGAATTGACGAACAGCTTCAAGAACTCTTACCGGTCCAAGACCTGTTACCTCTGCAGTATAAAACGGCTGGGTCCAAGAGTCTCCCGGTACTGATTGGGCCGCAAGATTATAAACTTCATCCGGTTTGTTGTCTCGGACAACATATGAAAGACTTTCCTGGTCAATTAAATCCGCTGCCGCAATTTTTATCTTCCCATACAAATGCTTAATGTTTTCTTGAAAGAAATTTGTAGTGTGGCGGACAGTTCCTACAACTTCATAACCTTTCTCAAGAAGAAGTTCTGCCAAATATGAGCCGTCCTGCGATGAAGCGCCAATTATTAATGCCTTTTTGGACATATGAGTATCATTGTACATAAAGATACGCACTTGCACAATAGGTTTCTCTCATTTAAAATTGCTGCTTGCCCAAGTGCTTAAAAAGACGATAGAATAGTAAGAGAGAAAAATGGTTAAAATGGTTGAATGGCTGCATGGCTTTCGGAGTTAATAACTATTTAACTATTCCAGCTATGTAGCTATTTTATTTTATGAAGGTTGTTATTATCATACCTACTTATAACGAAAAAGGTAATATAGAAAGAATTGTTCCTATAACTGAGGATGTATTTAAGAGGATAAACAATTATGAGATGGAAATTCTTGTTACAGATGATAATTCTCCTGATGGAACCGCAGAGAAGGTTATTGAACTGTCTAAAAAGTACAAAAATATAGAGCTTTCTTCCGGCATGCGACATGGCCTGGGCGCGGCATATGTTAGGGGCATGACCTATGCCATAGAGAAAATGGGTGCCGATATTGTATTTGAAATGGATGCTGATCTTCAGCACGACCCTGAAAAAATTCCGAACTTTCTTGCAAAAATTGACGAGGGCAACGACATGGTTATCGGAACACGTTACAGTGAAGGGGGTTCTATTCCGGCTGCATGGCCGATACATCGTAAGATATTTTCAATATTTGGGAACTTGCTTATTAGAACAATTATGATGCGGTTTTGGCTTCATGACTGGACTGGAGGCTTCCGCGCGCTTAAAAAGGAAGTATTCCTTAAAGAAAAAGACGAACTGACCGAATTTAAAGGATACACATTTCAGGTCTCTTTTTTACATAAGGCGGTTCGTGACGGATTTAAAATTGCTGAGGTGCCTTTTCATTTTGGAGAAAGAAATATTGGAGATTCAAAAATAGCCCCAATGTCCTATATAGCCAACGTTTTAAAATATGTAATAACTGCAAGAATAAAGGAGCTTGTTTTTGGGAAATTCGGTAAGTTTATGGTAGTTGGAGGATTTGGATTTGTAATTAACGCAGTTGTTCTTCGGGCACTTGTTGAAGGGTTTAATTTTGCGCCAGTGCCAGCCAATTTAATTGGGGCAGCTTGTGCAATTTTTTCTAATTTTAACTTCAATAATCTTTGGACTTTTGGTGAACGAAAAGCAAACACAGTTATCTCTTATTTTTCAAAATTAATACAATTTTATGCTACTTCAGCATTTGGCGTTATTTTTATTCAAACAGGAACAATATTTCTAGGAGACACTTTTATTGGAAGGCAATATTACTTTATTTATTTTTTGGTAGGAACAGGCGTTCTGCTCACTTGGAATTTCACAATGTATTCGGTAGTAATTTGGAGAAAGTCTCGACGGTAGTTCTCGTTCGGGATCTCGATTGAATCGGGAAAAAAAGTTCATAGAATATGACTTCTAAAAAAGTTACTCTCATAATTCTTATTGCCATACTTTTACTGGCGGGATTTTTTAGACTTTATAGAATTAGCGATTA
Source organism: Candidatus Levyibacteriota bacterium (assembly GCA_016204525.1). Classification (GTDB taxonomy): domain Bacteria; phylum Patescibacteriota; class Microgenomatia; order Levybacterales; family GWA1-39-11; genus GWA1-39-11. Next base: position 5,469 of record JACQKO010000036.1, read on the forward strand.
TCTTAATTTTTTGGGAGATGAGGGTCGCGATGTAATGGTTGTTAGGAATATCTTGCATGGTGATTTAACTTTTCTTGGTCCTCGTTCATCAGCAGGAGATTTTTACCTTGGTCCCATCTACTATTACTTCATGGCCCCCTTTTTATTTTTGTCAAACTACCATCCTGTGGGGCCTGCGATTATGGTAGCGCTTTTTAGCATTGCCACGGTATATTTAATCTACCGCATAGGACGTGAATTTTTTAGTAAAAATGCGGGCTTAATTGCAGCCATTCTTTATTCGATATCGCCTCTTGTAATCATACACTCCCGTTCTTCCTGGAACCCAAATGTGATGCCTTTTTTCTCAATTGCCGCATTGTACTCTGCTTATAAAGGAATCGAGCGAAAGAATTTTTATCTTTTAGGGCTTTCGGGAGTGTTGCTGGGGATTGCAATGCAGCTTCACTACTTGACGATTTTTTTAGGCGGTATTTTATTCTTATATATTCTCCTAGTCGAAATTCTCTCAAAAGGCGTGACGAATAAAATAGTCGAGCTCTTTAAAAAATACATAATTGTCTTTGCAGGGTTTATCTTAGGCTTCTCTCCATTCTTGCTGTTTGAAATTAAACATGGGTTTCCAAACACCAAGACCATTTCAAATTTTATTCTCGCATCGGGAGACGTGAGCGCCGGAGGAAAGTTCGGCGAAATTATTAAAGACGTTTTCTTTAGGAGCTTTGGGAGACTCGTAACAGCATATCCGCAACCTGAGACGGTTTCGATTATAGAACAACTGCCAATTGCGATTTGGTATTATTTAACGCTCATTTTGGCATTCGCCTCAATAGCATTAACCTTCTATCAATTAACACAAAGACTTCGTGAAAAAGGCGAATTTCGCGGTCATCTTTTGATTCTTTTGTGGTTTAGTCTTGGAGTTCTCTTTTTCGGTTTGTATAAGAAGCCTATTTATGACTATCTCTTTACATTCATGTTTCCGGCACCGTTTTTACTGACGGGAAATTTATTGGGCAACTTGATTGAAAGAAAAAAGGTATTCGCAGCAGTTTCAATTATTTCAATAATATCTTTGGTTGCGATAAATCTTATTTATAGTCCCTTGCGAAAGATCCCTAATTATCAATACGAACAAGTTAAGATGATTTCAGAATTCATTCTTGATAAGGCGCAAGGTAAGCCTTTTAATTTCGCGTTAATTACAGGAGGGAATTCAGATCATGCATATAGGTATATATTTGAAATAGAGGGCAAAAAGCCAGTAACAATACAAATTCCTGAAGTAGACCCTGAAAGAAAAACCATAACAGACCAACTTTTTATAGTTTGCGAAGAGATTCCCTGTAATCCGGTTGGGCATCCACTATGGGAAGTAGCAGGGTTTGGTCGTGGAGAAATAGCAGGAGAATGGCAAGTCTCCGTCCTCAAGGTCTACAAACTCGTACATTATAAAGGGGAGTAGAAAAGTGTTATAATCCTTCCGTATATGGGAGATACCGAAGCAAAACGAAGTCCGGAACTTACGGGTAAGACCATATCTGTAAATCTTGGGTTTCTTTTGGATTCTGAACGGGCGGAGCTTTTGGCAGGTGCAGGAGCAATTGTAGAGAAGGACGCTGTTTTAAGGCGTCGATTGGGGAACGAAAAATTTGATACACTTAAAGATTGCGTTATTGCGCTCTTGGGAGGCAATGAATTATATATCGACGGGATTCGAAGTCTAGGATTAAATAGTAATATGGTTTTAAATAAAGCTAGAAGCGTGCTCATTGGCTGGAGATTGAGAATTGGAGCTACGAAAGGACCTTCCGCGTCTGATCTTAGTTGGGATAGACCATTCAGGCCACTTGGAGGGACCGATCCCCGTGTGTTCGAGGGAGAAGAGGCTTAGGTTACATTCAAAGTCAGAGAAATCTCGAATAAACCCCCATGACAGTAACAAACCCGATTCCAAGCTTAAAGTTGAAATTCACATTCTCGTCGTCTAGTCGACTAGTAGACGGAACTATTTGGCAAAAACCCGATTCGGTACCGAAAATTTTCAAATACTAAATCGGGCTTTGTCAAAACTTGCAAAAGATTAAGCCGCTCCAATCCTGAACATTGTTGTTCCACAAACTGGGCACTTTCCTTTTAATGCTGGTTTTCCATTCTTCATGGTAACTTTTTGAGCGTTTGGATCGTCTCTCTTTGCTCGACATTTTACACAATACATGCTTGCCATGTTATTCTATCACCTCCCTTGTCACTCTCTTAACGAATGTTAATGAGTTAAAATACTATTCCGAACAAACTAATAATTTTCATCCTCAGGATAAGAAACAGAACAATATTTAAGGCGACGATAATAGTGATGATTAAAAGTGTTTTTTGCACTTCTTGATAAATATATGAATAGGCTTTTAAGTTAGGTGGGTAAATAATCTCGGATTGTTCGAGAGGCGCGGCGGGAAGAGTTTCTATAGTATCTATAATATTTTCCAATACGCTTCGGCGGGTTGCTGCCATAATTTTTTGGTGACGGGTCTTGCGCTTTTTAGACATGCAAGAAAAGTACCATATTCGTGCGTAGCTGTCAAGAGGGAATCGAAGCTACCCCCGCCAAAACAATACTACCAATACATACCAATACTACAAATTTCAAATATTTCAATAAATTTATATAGCGCCTTGTATTGAATTATTGGTAGTATTTGTAGTATTTGATATTGGTAGTATTAAACGGGGTTGACAGTGCCATGTAATGCCCTATAAAATGGTCATTACCATATGCCTACAAACTCCGAATTCTTCATTCTCGTAATTTTTCTTACGTGGCTTCTTTTGCTTACCTTTTTGTTTATAAGATTTTATTTTTACTACTCTAAATTAATAAGAAAAGGAAAAAAAGAATCGGTTTTAGAACTTCTCGAAGAAGTAATCCGTGCAGAAGAGAACAACAGGAGGGCTCTTGATCTACTAAGGCTTTCTTATGATAAACTAGAGAAGAGCGCTCTTTCTCATATACAAAAAGTAGGCTTGATACGTTTTAATCCTTTTAAAGATACGGGAGGCGACCAAAGCTTTATCTTGGCGCTTGTGGATGCTGAGAACACTGGAGTTGTGATATCAAGTTTGCACACAAGGACAGGGACGAGGTGGTACGCAAAGGGAATTGTGCGTGGTAAAGGAGTTGAACATGAATTGTCGCGCGAAGAAGAAAAAGCTCTTGCCGGAGCAAAGTTCTTATCGGAAAACTGAAGCAGTAAATTGCTGAATAGTTAAATAGCTATTCAAGAAACAAATGGACAATAAAAAGAAAAATTTATTCATAGCCTTAGTAATATATATAGCCTCAACACTTATCTCGTATATATTATTCTCAAACTTTGCTCACGTTGGGGGAGTGATTACTCCGGTATCAATTCCCAAGATCGGAAAAGACGAGCGAGTGGCTTTCGACGAATCTCTTCCAAAGACTGAAGAGTGTCCTCTCAATGGCGCAAAGTATTCGAAGCCCCAAAAGCAATGGTGGGAAAAACATAGGCCGCTTGGAGTCATGATCGAAAACCATCAAGAAGCACGTCCGCAGTCAGGACTTTCATATGCGGACGTTGTTTATGAGGCAGTCGCAGAAGGAGGGATTACTCGCCTTTTAGCAGTTTATTATTGTCAGGACGCAGGAATCATAGGTCCTGTCAGATCAGCTAGGACTTATTTCTTAGATTTTATTTCTGAATACGGAGATTATCCGCTATATGTTCACGTTGGGGGAGCAAATACCCCCGGTCCGGCAGATGCGCTGGGACAAATTGGTGATTATGGCTGGAGGCTTTATAATGACCTAAACGAATTTTCAATAAGTTACCCCACCTTTAAGCGCGACTATGACAGATTAGGTCGAACTATTGCTACAGAACACACAATGTATTCTTCTACGGATAATCTCTGGACATACGCCGCCAAAACAAGAAAATTAACAAACAAAGATAAAGACGGAAATTCTTGGGATGAAAATTTTGTCAAATACTCATTCAAAGAGGATGCAAAAGAAACGGAACGTCCTACCTCTCAGGTTATTGCCTTCAATTTTTGGAAGGGCTATGGTGATTATGAAGTTGCTTGGACATACAATAAGACCACAAATCTATACGCGAGAACCAACGGCGGGGTGCCGCATAAAGATAAAAACAATGACAAACAGATTACGGCAAAAAATGGTATCGTGCTCTTTATGACAGAGCGGCGCGCAAATGACGGATACGAAGGGAACCTTCACATGCTTTACGGAACAAAAGGCACTGGCCGTGCATCTATATTTATGGATGGTCAGGAAATCAACGGTACGTGGTCAAAGAAAGATCGGACGTCAAGACTAATTCTTAGAGATAATCGCGGTAGAGAGATTGAGGTTAATAAGGGACCCATTTGGTTTGCAGTTACGGCAATTGGAACTTCGGTAGTTGTCAAATAACTTTTTAAGGTTTATAATGAGCACCAGATATACCCGTTATGCTGCTTTCAGACTTAATTACAAGCAAAACTCGTGTTAAGATTCTTGCCTTGTTTCTTGATAACCCCAATGATATGTTCCATGTTCGCGAAGTAGTGAGACGAGTAGAAGAGGAAATCAACGCGGTGAGGAGAGAATTAATACACCTTGAGAAAAAGGGCGTACTCAAGCGCGAACCAAGAGTAAATAGAGTCTACTACTACTTGGATAAAAATTATCCTCATTTTTTTGATCTTCTTTCAATCCAAGCAAAAAATACTGGGCTTGGAGCCGATATTATCAAGAACAGAATTAGGCTTGGAAAGATTAAATTTGCTATGCTCTCGGGAAAATTTGCGAGGGGAATTCGCGACAATCCTGAAGAGGTAGATCTTTTAGTTGTTGGGACTATTGTTCTGCCCGAGCTTTCGCTTTTAATAAAAAATGAGGAAGAGAAAAGAAAGCATGAAATAAATTATACGGTTATGACTGAGGAAGAGTTTAATTTCAGGAAAAAGAGGCGTGATCCGTTTATAAC
>JACQKO010000029.1 GCA_016204525.1 Candidatus Levyibacteriota bacterium
ATTCTAAAAGAAGAAAAACATATAGTTCTTGAAACAAAACTTGCGGCTTTTAATGCACAGGGTATTGATGGGGTATTTAAAATTTTAGTACTCTGTGAGCGCAATGGGGAAGACCAGCCGCAGATAAGAATTGACCGTCTAGTAAACAGGGACAACATAAGTGTAGAAGAAGCTAAGGAAGAAGTTTTGCACCGTGAGATGAGTGATATCGAAAAATGGAGAAGGCTTTATGCCAATAATGATCCGAACTGGGTCTATTGGGAGGAAAAATATTATGACCTAGCGATTAATACTTATGACAAAAATAGCGAACAGACTTTCCAAACCGCCCTCCAATCCCTCGGTATTTCGTAAATCGTCTGTCGGTTAAGAGGCCTGTTTCGTTGTTTGGTGACGCTTAACGTAAACCATTACCGATACGGGCCCTGCACCAGTATCGGTGCGGGGCGGGCATCGTCACTATAGCCGTTACCGAATTTAGAATCCGCTTATATTCTCAAGGTGTTCGAGGTTTTCAACTTGATTATCATCCGAAAGAATAATTCCGATTGCGTCCATTCGCATATAATCCGAGAGGCTTGGGTGTAGTTGTTTGTAATATTGGGCTAGACGAACAAGGTGTTTCAATTTCCATGGGGTAATTGATTCAAAAGGACTACCAAAGGAATCTGATCTTCGAGTCTTAACTTCTACAAATACTAAAGTCGAATTAATAATCGCAATGATATCAATCTCCTGATATTTCTTCCTAAAATTCCTCTCAATAATTTTATAACCCTTACCAACTAAGTATTTGCACGCCAAATCCTCCCCAATTTTTGCAACCGGATTTGAAACTTTCATTTTTCAAGTGTCTTGAGGGCGGGGAGTTTGTGGCCGGACAAAAATTCTAACATCGCGCCCCCGCCCATTGATACAAAGTCGAATTTAGAAAGTAAATCTATTCGACGTAAATATGCCAACGTATCTCCCCCTCCAACCACTTTATAAGCACTAGTCCGAACAATAAACTGCGCCAACTCTCTAGTCCCCCGTTCAGTGTCTTCAGAATTTTGAATTTTGAATTTTGAATTTTGAATTGGAGGTCTGATAAGACCGACAGGTCCATTCCATACAATAGTCCCTGCCAAACCCAAAATCTGTTTAAAATTCTCTATTGACTTTGGAGTAATATCAAAACCGTCTTCTCTCAAATCTGCCACTAACACCGCGGACTTTGGCTCTTTTATTTTTTCATGTTGAACTTTTATTAAAACGCGTGTTTGTTCTGCAATTTCTCCCCCAACCAGGACATAGTCGGCGATGGCGTGCATCTTTGAAACTAAGGGCAGTTTTGTTTCAATTTTTGCCCCTCCAATCAATACCGCCAATGGTCTTTTAGCCGCCCCAGAGGGCCTCTGGCCCGGAGGGGGATTATTCAAAATTTTTGAAAGTTCGTGAACCTCTTTTTTAAGATGTAAACCCGCGTAAGAAGGAAGGAATTTTGTTACTCCAACAATGCTTGCATGAGCCCGATGCGATACGGCAAAGGCATCATTAACATAAACATCTCCCAACAGTGCTAGATCACGAGCGAACGCTCGCCCTGAGGCACTCGAAGGGTTGTCTTCTTCTCCCTTAAAAAACCTAATATTCTCGATCAAATTGATCCTGTCTGTAATTTTCCAGGCCTCAAATTTTCCAACTTTGTACTTTGAACTTTGAACTTTGAACTTTTTTGCGAACCAATGAGCAATCGGCACCAGTGTGAACTTCGAATTGTCAGTTGTCAGTTGTCCATTGTCAGTTGTTTTAGGGCGGCCAAGGTGCCCTACGATATTAATATCCGCTCCTTTTTTTAACAGAAATTCGATGGTAGGAAGGGCTACGTCAAGACGCGTATCGTCAAGGATTCTGCCATTTTCAATATCAACATCACAGTCAATTCTAAGAAGCACTGTTTTCCCAGAAAGATCTTTGATTGTATCAATTGTTCGAAGTTCCACTAAGAAATTTATACTAAATATTACACTTAATTGCTACATTCTAAATTCGCCTTTTGCAGCGGAATGCATGGAAAAGCAACGAGCGAACGGCCTCTCAGGCAAAAGGTGAAAGCGTGAGGAACGGATAGTTCCGAATCGCGGACCTTTTAGTGAGCGAGGAAGCTTTGGAAAGCATGAGCAGCACAGGCGAGAGCTTTTGGTTCTTTTGGCGGCGCAAAAGAACAAAGAGGGTAAGGAATAAGCTCTATTTTTTCACTTCCTCGAAGCGCCACCCGTAGCTCTGGTCAGGAATATCAGGATTCAGATGCCAAAGCGCATGGAGCCTGCCACGCGGATAGAAGCTGGCATTGACCAGCCTGCCGTCAATCTGAGAACCGGGTAGCCAAGACCATGTAGCACCTTGATCAAAGTATTCATTGCTAAAATCTTTCTTTGCTTGTGACCCAAGAATATAGGTTATTTCGCGTCCCGGAAGATAACCTTTCTCACCTGCAAACTTTTCAGCTTCCGCTTGACCGGTGTTGCAATTAGGAGCATTTCCTGCACCATATACTTTTATCCAACCTTGCGTATTGTGCGTGTCAACAACTGGAGAATCTTCTCTGACAGTACGACTTTGCATAGCAGGATACATCCGCCCCAAAACCGGCAGGGTTATGCTAGAAACAACAGGGACCATAATGCCATCAATTCTCTCACCGCGTATGTCAACCATCGGTCTTTTAATCTCTTCTTCCGTCCAGTCGCAATCAGGAACCTCAAGATTGATGCCGATTCTTCTGCCGTCAGCTTGGAATTTGTCCTGCCAGTAGGTAGTCCACAATTCAGGCGTACTAACACCTTGCTTATACTCTGCAATTGTTCGTCTTGGAGCTTCTTGAGATTCCTGTTCCGGTGCCCTGCTTCTTGTCCTGGATATTCTATCTGCCGAATCTTTCGGACCCGGATCTTTTACTCTTGCGACACGAAGCAGACGCGAGGCCTGATTAATAGCAAATTGCCTTGTGGGATCTTGATTTTCGGGCAGTCCTTTTGCCGCCCTTAAGCGTTCCTGCACCATATAAGCTGCGATATTAGCATAACTATAAGTCCTTGTCAAATTTTCTAAGGTTGGGGGGAGGGAGAAACCGTGATGCTTGGTGGGGCAAGGCAGGAGACTAAGTTCTCTGTTCCTTTAATAAAATACCTATCTTGTCCAAGGCAGAATTTCTTAACAATATTTCCTGGAATTACAGTTGCCGATGGTGTTCCAGTTTTTTCAATCATCATTGTCATTATCCTATTCCACATTGGAGCAGCTCCTGTTATGCCTGATGCAAGCGCCTGATTCAGCGGACTGTTGTCATTATTCCCAACCCATGTTGCTACCAAAACGCGCGGAGTAAAGCCAATTGTCCAGTTATCCCGCTTATTATCTGTTGTCCCGGTTTTGACAGATACTCTTGCTCCGGGAATGCTCAGGGGTGTATTCAAGCCAAATTCAATACTCCTTGCTTTATTATCAGCAAGAATATCGGAGATTATAAAAGCAACTCCCTCATCAAGGACAGGAATAGCAATGGGATCTTTTCCATAAATTGTCTTTCCAAACGAATCTTTTACAGAAAGGATGGGATCAAGGTCTACTTTCTTGCCTCCATCTGCGATTACGCCATAAATTGTTGCCATATCTGTCATTCTGACCTCAAGCCCGCCAAGCGTTATTGAAACTCCGTATTTTTTTGCACCTTGCCACGAAGCAATTCCCATTTTTTCTCCAAATTCTTTAATTGCCGAAGGCCCCAACTTTTGAGCAACTCTAACAGCTGGGATATTTAACGAATTCGCAAATGCAGTCCGCAGGGCAACTTTGCCATGATAGGCTCCGTCATAATTAACTGGGGTATATGATGGCCCGCCTTCGCTTAGAATAGTTAGTGGCGCATCATCAATAATCGTCGCCTCAGTATATCCGTTTGATAAAGCCAGTGAATAAGTAACTACCTTTATTGATGACCCCGGTTGGCGAAGTGAAGTTGTCACGTTTACATTGCCCTCGGCCTCCGTGTCAAAATAGTTTTTGCTTCCAACCATAGCAAGAATATCCCCGCTTTGCGGAGTTGTGACTAAAGCAGCCCCGTTTCCAATATTAAGGTAGACATTTGCTTCAACCTCGGACGCGACAATCTTTTCAACTTCTTCTTGCAACGGAAGATCAATGCTTGTAATAACGCTCAACCCACCCCTTTCAATCTCACTCAGCCCATATTTATCAACCAGAAGTTTTCTGACATACATTACAAAATGTGGAGCTTTTATAGGACTTTGAGGTTTTTTAAATATTAGTTCTTCTTGATATGCACGGTTTCTCTCCTCGGAAGTTATAAATTTCTCCCTCGCCATAGCATCTAGCACTTCCTTTTGGCGTTTTTTCCATGCGGTCCCGTTTCCAAAATATGGAGAATAGACGGATGGCGCGCGCGGCAATCCTGCAAGAAAAGCCGATTCGGAAAGTGTAAGATCGCGGACTGTTTTCCCAAAATATATTTCAGCCGCCGACTGTATACCCCAGGCAGTACCTCCATATGGAACATAATTTAAGTAAAGCTCAAGAATTTCATCTTTGCTGTATATTCTTTCTGCCCAAGAGGCAAGCGCAACCTCACGAAGTTTCCTAATAATTGTGGGTTCAGGTGTTAAAAAAGCAGACTTAATAAGTTGCTGAGTAATTGTTGATCCTCCCTGAAGCTGCGCTCCTTGAAGATTTGAGATAAAAGCGCGAACAATAGCTCTCAAATCAAATCCCGGGTGGTTGTAAAAATCCTTATCCTCTATTGCAATAGTTGCGTTGCGAAGATTTTTGGGAATATCTGAAAGTTGAACCACAGTCCTATTTTGGCTTGCAAATATTTCATAAAGAAGATTTCCGTTTCTATCATAAATTTTTGTAGTTTTTGGAATGTAGTTTAGCGAAAGATTAGAAGGATTTGGCAAGTCTTGCACAAAAATAAAAGAGACAAGAGGTAAAAATAGAAAAACAAAAGAGAAAATAAAA
>JACQKO010000028.1 GCA_016204525.1 Candidatus Levyibacteriota bacterium
ATCATAGTAGTTGTGGGCGGTAGAGGACTCGAACCCCTGGCATCTTCGGTGTAAACGAAGCGCTCTACCAACTGAGCTAGGGATCCATGGTGCCGGGAAGAGGACTCGAACCTCCACGCCCTTGCGAGCACATGAACCTCAATCATGCTTGTCTACCGTTCCAACATCCCGGCGTTTCGGTTAATTATACCTAATGCGCGATCAATTTTAAACCTTTTTCTTAAGAGACAAGGCACATTTTGGTTATGATACATCTTTGCTAGCAATAAAATTGACGCCTTTTTGGCATAAACTAACTGGTAATAAGTAGACCTACCATTATCTTTCATTTGCCCATCGATCCCATAGAGTTCGTAAATCTTACCCCGTATCCAATCTAAATGAGGTAGACTTGCACATGTAAAGCCAGTATATAGCATAAAACTACTTTTCCATCTTTTATCCCAGTATGAATATGTAAATCCGTCTCCATCCAAATGTCCTCTTAGGAAATCAGCAAAATACTTGTTTGGAATTGTTAATACGCCTAAAGTTTTAGTTTTATGTGGCGTTAAACCAATACTTAATAAAAATCTATATAGCTTTACATCTCCAAACTGAATTTGATAATACCTGCCATTTGGATTATAAGAGCTTTTCTTTTCTCCTATTTTGTTTTTAAGATTCAATATGCTCGCAAATGTTTTTAGTTGTTCTGTGTCTTTGGATGTTAAATTGATATGCCTCCCGTCAATCGAAAGACTTCCATCTGTAGTTATTAAACCGACTGCGTATGCAAAATTAGAATTCCACATCGTTCTATTGTAACATACTCAAGTCTATAGCGTATACCACTTTATTACAATCTACCCACATTTATTATATAATCATTATTTATGGAGATAGGATTTATATTACTCACTGTTCTTGGATTAACATTATTCGAAATTATAACTTCAGTAGACAATGCTGTCATTAATGCGGAAGTCCTCTCCACCATGGGAAAGAAGGCCAGACGCTTCTTTCTCTTGTGGGGAATATTGTTCGCAGTTTTTATTATTCGGGGCCTTCTCCCACTTATGATTGTATTTGCTTCTAACCCGTCCTTGGGGATAATTGGAGCGCTCACTGCCACTTTCTCAGGCGATCCAAATGTTCACGCCGCAATTGAAGCATCTTCGCCAATTCTACTTGTTGGCGGGGGAGTTTTTATGGTGTTTCTTTTTTTCAATTGGTTATTCCTTGAACCTAAAAGCTATGGACTCCGTGGCGAGAAATTTTTCCACGAACAAGGAGCATGGTTTTTTGCGATAGTTTCAATTCTTCTCTCGGTCATTGTTTGGTTCGCTCTTGGCCGCAATCCAATCATGGCATTCGGTGCAGTTTTAGGCTCGACAGCCTTCTTTATTGTTCATGGATTCCGAAACTATGCTGAACAGCAGGAGAAAAAACTAATATCAGGAGGCATGTCTGATATGTCAAAAATCGCATATCTCGAGGTTTTGGATTCAACTTTTTCTATAGATGGAGTAATCGGGGCATTCGCATTCACCTTATCAGTCCCGATAATCTTGCTGGGCAATGGACTTGGAGCCGTATTCTTACGTCAATTAACGGTTTCAAACATTGAAAGAATTAAGAAATATAAGTACCTTAAGAATGGAGCAATGTATTCAATTTTATTTTTAGGGACGATAATGATACTGGATAGCTTTGGATATCATATACCTCCCTACGTTACTCCAATTATTACATTTGGAACAGTAGGCTACTTCTTTTATAAATCCCGAATCGAAATCCGTGACATAGAACGCGCCCTCGAACCAAAACTCACCCTAAAGTCTTAAATTCTGGCATGGGTGCCGGAGAGAGGAATCGAACCCCGCACAAACCTTTCCATTCCCGAAGCTTACAGCTTCGCGTCATGGTGGCGGTTATGCGGGGCAAGCCTCCAGGAGTGCTCGAGGGGAGAGTCGAACTCCCACGATCTTACGATCACTGGCTTCTGAAACCAGCTCGTCTACCATTCCGCCACCCGAGCGTGTTCATATTTTACCTTGATCGGCGCGGGTTGACAAGGTTTGCTAAATATGTAATTATTAGTTAATGCGGCGGCTCTTCCTGCTCGGAGTCTATTTCACAATGACTCCATTGTTCATTTTTTCTCTGATTTTTTATCAGCTCTTCCTTCTTCACCAGCATAGTAATGTTTCAGGAAAAGTTCTTGGCGCATCCACTCAAAAGGTGGACTATCAGGCAATTCCAGAAAGAAGCTCGACAACTGAGATTATGTTCACTGCAAGTGAAGCAAGGGTAGATGTACTTAAACAATTTCTTGCAAGATATGAATCTCCGCTCCAGGATTATTCCGAATATATAGTTGAGGTTTCAGACAAATACAATCTTGACTATAGACTTCTGCCTGCAATAGCCATGCAAGAAAGCACGCTCTGTAAAAAAGCACCGGCAGGCTCATATAATTGTTGGGGATTTGGAATATATGGCGGAAAAGTAACCCGCTTCGAGAGCTTTGATCAGGCTATTGAAGCCATTGCAAGAACCTTATCGCAAAATTACCACGCTCAAGGCTTAATTGAGCCTGTTGATATCATGTCCCGCTACACGCCCTCAAATACAGGGGAGTGGGCAGAGAATGTCTCCTACGTAATGGATCGCATTTCAGCCTCACTTTAGACTAGCTTCGCATCAGCCTCAGAAAGACCTGTAATAAAGACTTGACAAAACCTATAGTTTTTGCTACAATACACACTAGATCCTAAGGTAGCCCAAAACTACTTTAGGATTTTTTTGGGCCAAAGGCCCAAAAAAATCCTGAGCGAGCCCGACATCTCGGGCGAGTCGAAGGATATCCTCAAGAATTTCTCCCCATGTTTTATTAATCACCAAGCTTCTCATAGAGGAGTTTGCACAATTAATAAAACTCCCGCCAGATGCGGGTAAATATGAAAAAACTTATTACATTTACTACTTTATTTTTTGCCGCGATTTTCTTCGCGCAAGATGCCTATGCTGATGAAGTTAGGTCTTCTTCCGCAAAACTTGCTCCTGTGGTTAATGTACAAAAAGACTACGCTCTTGATACCAGAACTAGGGCTGTTAGAAATATCTTCAAAAAGTATAATTCACCCCTTATTGATCAAGCGGCGATCTTTGTTAAATATGCTGACGAATATGGGGTAGACTGGAAACTTCTTCCTTCGATTGCAGGTTTAGAATCGACTTTCGGAAGATTCCTCATGCCCGGTTCTTACAACGCCTATGGATGGGGTGGCGGACGCATATATTTTGAGTCTTGGGAAGACGGAATTAAGGTAATTAATAAGGCTCTTCGCGAGAACTATATTGATCGTGGCGCAACCGACGTCTGGTCAATCGGCCCAATTTACGCCGAATCCCCCACATGGTCCGTCCGCGTCAACAATTTTATGAACCAATTCGGCCAGGAATATAGAAAGCTTACCGTGTTCTCAATGCTACCAAATATCTAAGTACGACTTTCGGCCTCAAAAATTGTATAATAATTGAGCTTTGCCGAAGTGGCGAAATGGTATACGCGCATGGTTTAGGACCATGTGACCGCAAGGTCGTGGGGGTTCGAGTCCTCTCTTCGGCACAACAATTGAAACGTATAGAAAATCCGCTATAATTACAACCTATGGCAAAAAATTCGAAACAAAACCAAACAGCCCAAAGATATAAATTAGACAAAAAACCTGATGGCACCATTACAATTAAGATTGTTGTACCGGCATCTGACGTTGAAAAGGTTCGAAAGGAAATAGTTGATGAACTCGTTAAACAGACTGAGCTCCCAGGTTTTCGAAAGGGTGCTGCGCCAAGAAAGCTAGCAGAAGAAAAACTTAACCACGAAACAATTCGGGAAGAGGTTTTAAAGAAAGTGCTTACGGATGAATATGTTGCGGCAGTAAAGGATTCGAATATAAATCCAATCATAAACCCTAGAATCCACATCGAGCAATTCGCCGAGGGTACGGATTTAACTTTCGAAGCAGAAACCTGCGAGACTCCGGAATTAAATCTTAAGAACTTTAAAGATGAGGTCAAAAAAGTAAAACCAGCGCCCAAAATTATAGTCCCGGGCCAGCCTGACCCGAAGGACGAACCAAACAAAAAGCTCGATGAAATTCTCAATGCTATATTAAATACTGTCGAAATTAAAATTCCAAAGATTTTGATAGATCAAGAAACAAACAGGCTTCTCTCACAACTTGTGGACGAAATAAAAAGACTTGGCGTTTCTCTCGATCAGTACCTTTCATCACGAGGAAAAACCGAGGTGGAACTTCGAAACGAATATGAGACGCGGGCAGAAAAGGACTTAAAGCTTGAATTTTTGCTCAGAAAAATTGCAGACGAGGAGAAAATTACGGTGGAGCAAAAAGATATCGAACAGGCCCTAAGTGCTATAAAAGATGAAACGGAACGAAAAAAAGTGAGTGAGAATCCATATTTAGTTGCCGCCATTATCCGCCAGCAAAAAACCCTCGAATACTTATCGCAACTTTAGAGATTTATGGTATAATACGGACATGAAACCCAAAACCAAAAAGCAACAGATATTTGAGGAATCGGTTGAATCAAAACCGAGAAGTAAAGTGATAGAGCCTACGAATATTACCGATGAGGCTAAAATTGCAATTAAAGACGCGTGGAATCAAACGCTTTCGGGAACAGTAGAAAGTGTCTCCGAACAGTTATTGGGTATATCTTCACAAAACGAACAACAGTTATTCGAAGGCCAGGAATTAGTTCTTGATGCCAAAAAAAGCCAGGAGAGAATTCAGACTACAGCTGAACACTTGGAGTATGTGAGGCGTGACGTACAAAACGTTGAAAGAACTTCAAGCTCTGAGGCAAGAACTGAACTTGAAGTTAGGCGGGGAGTAGAACAAATACAAAGAGAGATTAAAAAGCTCATAAGTACATCAAAAATTGTCGAGCGGACTGTTAAGGATGCAACGGCAGAAAAAGCTCCGGTTAAACCCGGAAAGTATCATTTGTCATTTTTCGAATTCGTTTTGAGTGTAATTCGCGATGCAACTCGAAAGCTTGAGGATACAGTACATTTTGGCGCAGTATTCACAAGCAAAAAACAACAGTCGAAATATTGGAACTCTTACAAAAAACACGGCACCCAGTTCGGCCTCTCAGGCGAGCGAACTACGGCTACCCAAACCGGATAACCTTTTTCCTTTATCAACTTTAACGACCGTATTATTTACAATCGGGGTTGAGCCTGATAAAATTATGTCGAACGCATCCAAGATGGGCTTGCCCTGAGGAGCGTAGCGACGAAGGGCTCATAGCTCAGCTGGTTAGAGCGTTACATTGACATTGTAAAGGTCAGAGGTTCGACTCCTCTTGAGCCCACCAAGAACTTACTTCGTTCTCGCTTCAATGAAAAGTATTTCGTCCGATTTAGGCTTGTAGGGGGCTTATCCCGAGGTGTAGCTACAAATCCACCTCCGAGGTGGATTACTATTGACACCTCGGGAAATTAACACGATTCGATTATCGTATTGCAGAAGTTTTTTTTCTGTGAGATACTTTTGCTATGGAAGCTCACGAAAGAATCAATCGCAGCAAAAAAGAAATATTTGTGAATAATTTTATTGGCGGAATCGCTTGGGGACTCGGGGCAACAGTTGGCCTAGCAATAGTATTAACAATAATAGGATTCCTCATAAGTAAAGCGGGGTTGGTCCCGATAGTCGGAGATTTTGTTGCTAACGTGAACGAATATATTTTACAAAATCACCCTCAATTGATAAAATAACCACTTATGAACAAAGCTAATTTAAAGGACCACCGGCAGATTGGCCAGGAGCTTGATCTTTTTTCTGTTCATGAGGTAGCACCAGGTGCAATTTTTTGGCACCACAAAGGCTGGGCTATTTATAAAACGCTAACCGAATTTATTCGATCGGAAATCGAAAAAGAAGGTTATCAAGAAGTCTCAACCCCAGTTATGGTTAAGTCTGAGCTTTTCAAAAGATCAGGCCATTGGGATTTTTACAACGAAAACATGTTTAACCTCTTGGTTGATGATGAAGAATACAGTTTAAAACCGATGAATTGTCCTGAAGCGGCGCTTATATACTCAACAAAAACAAGAAGTTATCACGATTTGCCAATTAGACTTGCGGAATTTGGAATACTTAATAGAAATGAGTTGTCCGGTGTTTTAGGAGGGGCATTCCGAGTTCGCCAATTCGTGATTGATGATGCGCACCATTTTATTAGACCTGATCAAATCCAGAACGAAATTTTAGATTTGCTTTCGTTAACTTCCGATTTTTACAGAAAACTAGGTTTCGAACCTCATTTTTATCTCGCGACAAAACCGGATAAGGCAATGGGCGATCCAAAGCTTTGGGAAGAAGCAGAGCGCGATCTTGAAAACGCACTAAAAGCTGCAAAAGTGAACTACGATATTAAGAAAAAAGACGGAGCGTTTTATGGCCCTAAAATTGATATCCATATACTGGACTCTCAGGATCGGGATTGGCAGCTTGCAACAATTCAACTTGATTTTCAAATTCCCGAACGTATGGAACTTGAATACATAGATTCAGATGGAAAACCAAAAAGGCCTGTAATTGTTCACCGAGCAATTTTAGGCTCTCTTGAAAGGTTTATTGGTGTCATACTCGAACATTATCAAGGTGCTTTGCCGTTGTGGCTTTCGCCTATTCAGGTTGCGGTTTTGCCGGTTTCGGAGAAAGTAGAAGAATATGCACGAGGGGTATTCGAACAACTTAAAAATGGAGGGATACGCGTTGAATTGGATAGTTCTGATAAGCCCATTGGAGCAAAAATCCGAGAAGCAACTTTGCAAAAAATTCCCTTCATGTGTATAATGGGAACCAAAGAAGTTGAGATATCTCGTAAAGAAGACTTTTTTGTTTCAGTGAGGTCACGCGAAGGCGAAGATCTCGGAATACAGGAATTAGAAAGTTTAGTTTCGAAATTAAAAGAAGATATTGAGAAGGCAAAATAAATTTAAAAGAGAAGTAAGATTTCGAATAAATCGTGAGATTACTTCACCAACTGTCCGTCTTCTTGACGATACTGGGAAACAAATAGGAGTTGTTTCAATTCTAGAGGCACGAGGTCTGTCGGAAAAGCAAACGTTAGATCTTGTAGAGGTAGCACCTCTTGCTCGCCCTCCGGTTGTCAAATTAATTGACTATAATAAATTTTTATATCAATTAAAAAAGAAGAAACAGGAGGAAAAAAAACATGCCCGCCCATCTGAGACTAAACAAGTTCAGTTTGGTCCATTTATAGACGAGCATGATCTTGAAATTAAGTTAGGCCGGGCGCGCGAGTTCATAGGAGATGGGGACAAAGTAAGGTTTGTTGTAAAGTTTCGCGGTCGCGAAATGACAAAGCAATACTTGGGACGAGAAGTGCTGAATTCGGTAATCGCTAAAATGCGGACAATCGCCAAAGTTGATAAAGAAATGCACATGGAAGGAAGACAACTCGTGATGGTCATGAGCAAAGGCATGAAAACAAATAGTCAAATAGCTGAAATAGTTAAATAGTTTAAAACCATGTAACCATTTTAGCTATTCCAACTATTAAAATCCTTATGAGTAAACTGAAGAGACGAAAATCGGCTGTCAAAAGGTTCAAAATCACCGCGACCGGTAAGGTTATGTTCGGCCATCAAATGAGAAGACATTTGAGAAGGAAAAAAAGCGCAAGCAACTTAAGGAGCAAGGCTATTCCAGGACAAATGACCGGAAAATTTGCAAAGAAGATTAAGCAAATGATTGCAGCATGATATGTTGAGAAGGTTTGCCAAGCGAGTTAATTTGAACTTCAAACATTCAAAATCTGACCGTTCGGCAACCAACTCGTACAGAGCTTATCATCACAAGATTAAACGGATTTTTGAGAACGTACTACCATTCAAAAAGATAAAAAAGTAATATGGCGAGAATTAAACGGGGACTAGTTTCCCATCGAAAACACAAAAAACTATTATTCTTGACAAAAGGATACCGGGGAACAAGATCAAAACTTGTTAAAGTGGCTCGTGAAGCGGCTTTGCATGCAGGGGAATATGCTTTCGCAGGAAGAAAAAATAAGAAGCGCGACTTCAGACGTCTTTGGATTACCCGAATCTCAGAGGCCACAAAACAAAACGGTATTTCCTATAGTAAATTCATCGCTGGGTTAAACAAAAGCAACATAAAAATTGATAGGAAAATCCTCTCAGACTTAGTATTAAATGATATCGAAGCTTTTAAAAAAATAGTTGAAATGGCCCAAAAATAGCTTTATAATAAATTAAATCATGGAAAACTTCGGATTCTTTTACTTTACTTCCTAACTCGGGAGGTGATTGAATGTAGAAGGTCCCAAAACATACTACCTCCCAAAAGGGAGGTTTTTTTGTGTCTAAGGAGGTGATTTTTATGCAGAGAGTCGAAAGAGAAGCACAACGAAACGCAAACG
This sequence comes from Candidatus Levyibacteriota bacterium, assembly GCA_016204525.1. Classification (GTDB taxonomy): domain Bacteria; phylum Patescibacteriota; class Microgenomatia; order Levybacterales; family GWA1-39-11; genus GWA1-39-11. The sequence goes on from JACQKO010000028.1 coordinate 8,491, forward strand.
GTTCAACAACCGTTACGAAAAGATTAGTTGAAGACGTTTCTATGCCGTATGGAAGTGTACATAAAGTAGTAATTAGTTCAAGGTCACATGTGGACTGGCCTAAATCAAGAGATATTATCCCAAATGTCCCATCGCGGAGAAGGAGAATGGAGCTTCCGGGCAGAGTATAATATAACTCTTGAATATGCTATCCTATTGTTTAGTAGTCAAATATTGCATGTATTTGTATTAAAATCGCCATTTCGAATGTTGAGTGGATGAGAAGTTGAGTGAGTGCGTCAGGGGGATTCCTCGGCTTGACAACGATCAAGATCGAGGAGGGGGTGAAATCACCCGACAAACGAATGAGACTTCGATACCACGAAACGAGACATGGCGAGAGCTTTTGGTACTTTTGGCGGCGCAAAAGTACAAAAAATTTATGGAACAGGAACTTATTAAAATCAAAAATGATGCAAGCTCGCTTATTATTGCGGCGGAGCATGAAGCCGAGTTAAATGCCATAAAGCTTGACTTTACAGGACGTTCTGGCAAACTTACCCAGCTTGTAAAGGAGGTTAAAAACATTCCCGAGGATAGACGTCCCGAGATTGGAAAACTTGCCAATGAAATTTTAAGAAGCGTTGAGGAATTGATTGTATCTCGCGCGCAGGAATTGACTGGCAGGAAACGCGCGCAGCTCAGAAAAATGGTCTTTGATACAACTCGTCCAGGTATCAAACCTCACATTGGCCATCTTCATACTATGTCCCAAGTCCTGCGTGATGTTGTTGATGTTTTTAAAACTCTCGGATTTCAAGCCGCTGACGGGCCTGAGATTGAAACAGATCATTATAATTTTGAGGTTTTGAATATACCGCAAGACCACCCGAGCCGCGATACTCAGCAAACGCTTTATTTAGATACACGAGGCTCCCATGCAACCCCCGGAGAAATAATTTTGCGTACACAGACGTCTGCTATGCAAGGTAGAATAATGGAGAAAGCAAAACCACCCCTCCGAGTTATTGTTCCGGGTAAAAATTTTAGATATGAACAGGTTGATGCATCCCACAGTTTTGAGTTTTGGCAGGTCGAAGGGTTTTTAGTTGACAGGGATGTTGCCCTAACCGACCTTTTTGGAACTATTGATTATGTTTTACGAAAACTTATGGACAAAAGAATCAAAATAAAATTCGCGACAACCAATTTTCCTTTCGTTGAACCTGGAGTTGATACATACATTGAATGCACTGTTTGCGGCGGGAAGGGATGTTCTTTCTGTAAAATGAGCGGGTGGAGCGAGATCATGCCGGCCGGCATGATTCACCCGAATGTATTAAAAGCAGTAGGATATGATCCCCAAAAAATCTCCGGTTTTGCATTCGCAATTGGCTTATCGCGCCTTGTAACACTTACCTATCAAATGGACGACCTAAGACTCTTGACCAATCCAGACTTGCGAATTCTCGAACAATTCTAGTATGATTGCACCTTTATCTTGGCTGAAAGAATACGTCGATATAAATTTGAAACCCAAAGAGCTTGGAGACAGGCTTACTGAGGTAGGGCTCGGATGCGAAAAAATTGTTGAAAAGAACGGCGATATAATTTTTGAACTCGAGATTACCCCAAACAGACCGGATCTGCTTTCAATTATCGGGGTTGCAAGAGAAATCGCGGCAATAGAATCAAAAAAAGTAAAGTATCCTAAGGCTAAAACCGATATTAACGTTAAACCGAAAAAAGTCTTGCCGCTTAAAATAGAAACGAATTCAGCGATAAATCCTAGGTTTACGGGGATCATAATCGAAGGCATTAATGTCAAAGAGTCACCGACATGGCTTTGGAAGCGCCTTGAGAGCATTGGTCAACGGCCGATAAATAACATTGTTGATATTACAAATTATGTAATGTTTGAGCTCGGAAATCCTCTTCATGTATTTGACTACGACAAAATCAAGGGAAATATTATGCGGGTGCATAAAACAAAAGGAGGAGAGAAATTCAAAAGCGTTGACGAAATTTCTTATCATCTCCCTGCCAGTGCTGTGGTTATTTCGGACGCTGATGATATTATCGACCTTTGCGGAATAAAGGGAGGGTATAATAGCGGAATTTTCGAAAACACAAAATCAATCCTAATAAGGGTCCCCGTTGAGGTTCCGAATCTCATACGAAGAGCGTCTCAAGCACTAGGACTCAGGTCTGAAGCATCAAGTATTTTTGAACGGAGAGTAAATTCGGGAGGAACAATTGACGCATTGCAAAGGGCAGTTGATTTGGTTTTGGAATTGGCAGGCGGGGAAATAGCAAGCAGCCTTATTGATATTAAAAAAGAGGATTTCATACCATGGAGATTGGAATTAAACAATGAAAGACTTAATAAAATTTTGGGGATTGAGATAAAAGAGACCGAAGTAATAAGCCTGTTGGAAAGGGTAAGCCTGTCACCTAAAGCATCTAGGGGTATAATTCAAACAACAATCCCGACATACAGAAATGATTTAAAAATAGAGGAGGACTTAATTGAAGAAGTTGCAAGGTTCTATGGGTATAACAACTTTCCGAAAACAATGCCCGCAGGCGCAATTCCCACTGGAGCTATTCCATATTTTAAAGATTTTAGATTGGAAGAAAAAATTAAATCGGTGCTTACTGGAGCTGGCTTCTCGGAGGTATACTCATATAGTCTCGTGTCGGAAAAGAACCTTTCAGAATTAGAAATAGATTCCGAGAAGGTTCTACGAGTGGATAATCCGGTAAGCCTCGAGTTTGAATATTTAAGACCAACATTAAAAATAGGACTGCTCGCGGCGGTCAAACAAAACAAATCGTATTTTGACAAAATCGAGCTTTTTGAACTTGGGAAGGTATATCTTGGGAAGAACGTCGATAATGCAAAAGAGGCTTATTTTCTTTCAGGAATTTCAAATGTTAAAAGTTATTATGAGGTAAAAGGCGTGCTTGAAAGACTCCTGGCGGAACTTGGATCAAATTACGATTTAAGTAAAAGTATCGAACTAACAGAAGAAGGGATAATATTCGAATTAAATCTATCTGATATTCTTAAGAACATCGGAATGAAAAAGAAATTTGTGCCTGTTCCAAAATATCCCCCGGTTATTGAAGACCTGAGCATTGAGATTGAACCAAAAATAAAATATGGAGAAATAGTTAATGTAATTGCTGTCCAAAGCAAGCTTTTTAATAAAGTAGAGTTACTTGATGAGTATGGAAACAAGAAAACATTCAGAATCACCTATCTCTCCCGCGACCGAAACCTTACAAGTGAAGATATCGAACCAATCCGCGAAAAAATAACCGCCGCACTCAAAAAAAGTTTTAAAGCCGAACCCGCATAAGTCAATGAAAATAAGTAAAGCTTTGAAAAAACGTATTGAGAAAGCGGTCAGCGAAAAGATAGATGTTATTCCGTACGATCCTATATGGACAAAACGATTTGAAAAAGAGAAAGAATTCTTGTTAAGGAAATTTCCGAATGTTGTTAAAAGAGTAGAACATTTTGGTAGTACTGCTGTACCAAATTTGGCTTCAAAATCTATCGTCGATATGCTTATCGAGGTCACATCCCATAGGGATGTTATACAGCAAATAATTCCAGTTCTAACATCTCTTGGATATGATTATTTTTACAGGCCGGAATTTGACAAACCGCCGATGTACGACTGGTTTATAAAAAGAGATTCGAAAGGAAATCGGACTCACCATCTTCATATGGTAAGCAAAAATTCGAAACTATGGGGGAGACTTTTATTTCGTGATTATTTGAGAGATCACCCAAATGTTGCAGCAGAATATGGTAATTTAAAAGCTGACTTGTCAAAAAAATTACCAAATGATCGCGAAGCATACACAAAGGCCAAAACCGATTTTGTAATGTCGATAATGGGAAAAACCAAAAAAAATTAGGGGGTCGGGCTCGGAGTCAGGGCTGGAGTGATAGAAGTGGTGGGGGTGGGGGTTGGAGTAGGGGGTTCGTCATATTTATGGTCTGAGACTTCTGTTGGAGGGCGATAGAGATCGTCGCCCGGGTGAGCTTCGTTGAGCCATTTATTAATTGCTTCTTGCCAGCGATTTTTACCATCTCGCGAGATAGGATCTGACTCCTCAAAAACAATATATTCTTTTACATCATAATCTCCTCGCTTAATTTCCTCTTCGTTGGCAAGTTTCCCGCCCTGGTGTTTTGATAATTTAACTTTTTTGAAAATAACCGCATTGGCTGTTGGTTCGGTACCTTTCAGAAAGTACTCGCTTCTTGTAGGCTGCCCATCGCGGGGAAGTCCTCCTGAAAACGCGTCAATCTGCATAGCAATTATACCTGAAGGTTGGGTAACTCTTTCATCCGGCTTTCCTTTTAAGACGGCCTGCGTAATTCTTCTCCAAATTGGCGTCGCGCCGGTAACACCTGATGCAATTCTTGGATCCATTGGTGCGTTGTCATTATTTCCAACCCAAGAAGCTACAACAAAAGATGGAGTATAGCCAACCGCCCAATTATCTCGTTTTGAGTCTGTAGTTCCGGTTTTTACAGAAACAGTTCTACCAGCTATATTAAGGAAAGAATTTGTTCCAAAAACTTCTGAGCGCGCGTTGTTATCCAAAAGTATATGCGAGATTAGAAATGCTACTTCTTCTGATAGAACTTTAACGCCTTTTGAATCTTTATGTTTAAATATGGTTTTCCCTTTTCTATCTTTCACTTCAGCAATTGAGAAAGATTCTTTTTTTACACCCCGGTTCGCAAAAACAGAGTAAGCTGTTGCCATCTCTACGAGTGTCACCTCACGGCCTCCAAGAACCAAAGACAACCCTACATTGCTAAGGTTTCCCTGCGTAGGTTTCCAATTTTCTATACCCATATCGTATGCTTTTTGCATAACGGGTTTTATTCCAACACGGGCAAGCATTTTAACGGCCGGCACATTGACAGAATTTCCGAGAGCAAACCTTATTTGCATTGGTCCGCGATATTTACCGTCGTAGTTAACGGGAATATAATCCTTCTGCCCGGGAACATTGATGGGCAATTCGGTTTTAAGGTCCATAAGTAATGTCGCTGGCGTGTATCCTTTTTCAAATGCGGTAGCATACATAATAGGCTTTAACGCAGAGCCGGGCTGACGATGCGCCGTTGCAGCATTAAAGTTTCCTTCCCTTTCCGTATCAAAATAATCGCGGCTTCCGACCATTGCTAAAATCGCGCCGGTCACAGGATCCATTACAATTGTTGCGCCATTACTCACATCAAATTTTTCAATTTTCTCTATCTCCTCAAATACTATATTTTCGGCGCTTTTTTGAATCTCATAGTCCAGAGTTGTGATAACAGTCAAATTGCCATTTTCAACAACGGCTTCTCCATATAGTTTTACCAAGTGTTCACGAATATACTGTACGAAATGGGGAGCTTTAAGATTTCCTTGTTTTTGACTAAACGTAAACTTCTCAACTTCTGATAACGCATCTTTTTCTTGTTTACGGGAGATTTTGCCGTCTTCCCTCATTCGCCGCAGTACATCTTTTGTTCTTGTAATATAAGCTTTATCTTTTCCCACAAAAGGCGAGTAAATAGAAGGTGCTTGCGGGAGTCCTGCCAAAAACGCTGTCTGCGCCAAATTTAGTTCTTTTGCATGTTTGCCAAAATAGAGGTTGGCGGCAGCTTCAACACCTATAGCCGTTCCCCCATAAGGAACGTTGTTAAGATACATTTCAAGAATCTCGAGCTTTGAAAATCTTTGATCCACCTGAACTGCCAGGATTAATTCCTTTAGTTTGCGGGTTATGCTTCGCTCGGGAGACAGAAGCACATTCTTAACCAGTTGTTGAGTTATTGTAGAACCACCTGTAACCCTATTCTTAAGGATCGGATCGAGCAATAAGCCTCGAATTAACCCCGTTACCGAAAATCCTTTATTAGTATAGAAGTCTTTATCTTCAATTGAAATTGTCGCAGCTTTTAGATTATCGGGAACTTCTTTTAGAGGAACATAAAGGCGATTGTAGTCTTTGAAAATAGAGTAGAGCACTACACCGTTTTTATCTAGAATCTTAGTCGAATCTTTTATGTCGCTACCCGCAAGTTTTCCAGGAGCAGGCAAGTCGCGCGAAACCCACAAAAAGTACAAAAAAAACAGTACAATTCCTCC
>JACQKO010000050.1 GCA_016204525.1 Candidatus Levyibacteriota bacterium
GCTATTTGATATTTGATATTGAGGCAATTCTATTTCCCCAAGTTTCTTACCGTTCACTTTTATTGATCCGGCAAATGATAGTGCGTTTGCAATCGAAATTCCGACTCGAATACCTGTGAAAGAGCCGGGTCCTTTTTCTACATTAATTTGGTCAATATCGCCAATTTCAAGACTCGCTTTCTTTAAGATTTTTTCAATCAAAGGAAGCGTTACTTGAGCTTTTTTTTTATTCGCAACCGATACTTCCTCAAACTTTTCTCCGTTTTTCTTAAGACGAACAATAATTCTACTATTGTCTCGTGTATCAACATACAAACTATTCATAATTCATGCTTCATAACTCTAACTTAATTGCTCCTTCCCGAATTATCCTCCACGGCTTTTGCGAAACGTCCAAGACCGTCGATGGCTTTTTAATTCTACACCGTCCCCGCAATACAAAATCAACCTTTCGAATCAAATTGGGATCTAAATCAGAAAACGCAAATGGAGTTTTTCCACCTGCAAAGTTCGCAGAAGGCCCTAGAATCGGCACCCCAACAGTCCTAATCATCCTAAGAGCCGAATTATAATCCGGAATTCTGACACCGACGGTTTTCCCTCCAGCGCGAACCAATGCCGGCACTTTATTCGTTTTTGCTGAAAGTACCAGAGTCAATGCACCCGGCCAATACTTTTTCATTAGAGTTCGAACTTCTGATTCGAAAGGTTCTGCGTAGTTCTCAACCATCTCTGTGGAAGAAGCTAAGACCGGAACAGCCTTATCTATGGGCCTTTTTCGAATCTCAAACAACCTTCGAATAGCTTTCTCATCATCAATTCTACATCCAATCCCAAAAGCCGTATCCGTAGGAAAAATCACAATCCCCCCACCCCTCATAATCTCAAATGCTTTTTTTACCTTATCATCCATAGTCTACATTTCGTATACCTGGAGGGTGGATTAGCTTCCCACCTCCTCTTTACTATAATTTCGAATTGTTATTCGGCGGCGGTCTTTCCCCAGGATTTCGAAATTTATTTCCCAGGATGCTTTTAATGGTTCATGTTTCTCTCCCCATTCAATTAAAAAAATCCCATTCGAATCTTCGAAAGCATCTTCAAGACCGATATTTTTAATTTCCGAACCTTCCAATCGATAAAGATCTATATGATAGAGGTTTATTTTTCGCCTATCGAATTTCCCCCGGTGCCTTCTGAGCAAAATGAAAGTAGGCGAGATCACTCTGCTTTTAATATTAAAAGCTTTCGCTACTCCTTGAACAAAAGTAGTTTTACCTGCCCCAAGCTCTCCATGAAGCAATATAATATCTCCTGTTTCAAAATTATGTGCAAGTTTTGATCCTAAATCCTCTGTTTCTCTTGCCGAATGTGTTATAAACTCCTTTTCTTCCATACAGCGTCTCGCCGAAGCAAAAATTATTCTTCCTTTTTGCGAAGGCGGAAGAATATTTTGTCTCCAAACTGAAGATATGCAAATATACCACATACCGCGAGGAATATTATCCCAAGGCCTATAAAAATAAAAGGCTGACGGGAAGTTTTTTCACCTAAAACCTGACCTTCTGGTGTGGGAGATTTATCAAGCGCAATTTCCGTTTCACCCGCAAGAAATAAATCATCCGTACTTGCTTCCTTTTCTTGAAGTTTTTTAGTGGGGGTTGGGGTAGATTTTTTGGTTGGCGTCGGAGTTTTGGTGGGAGTGGGAATTTTTGTTGGGGTAGGAGTTTTTGTGGGCGTCGGCGAATCCGGAGTATCGGTAGGAGTGGGTGTCGGAGTTGGCGTCGGCGTCGGCTGTGGAGGTGGTTCCAAATTAATTGCTACCGTAGAGGAATCATGATTACTTCCGTTATTTAGCCTCACATAAAGTGAGTTCTCTCCTATCTCAGCCGTACTTTTTGCGCGAACGATAAGCGTCCCGGTAGTAGCTCCTGACTCGTCAACTTCAAAAGTAGGAAATTCAGGCCAGCCTGTCGTATCTCCCAGCCACGCATCTCCTTTTTTTGTTTCTGCTTTATTAAAAGTACCGTCTTTGCCTATTCTTGCTTTTCCATAATAATTCCCGGGTGTTAATCCTTCTGCGTCAAATTGAACCGTGAATTCCGTCCCGATCTGAGCAGAGGAAGGACTTAGGGTTACTGTAATAGACTCTGCAAAAACTTTATTTGGAGACAGAAAGAAAAATAAGGCCGTAAATAAAAGCAAAACTAATTTTATCATCCCTTACATCTTACATCCTAAATCCTAGATCTGCTACTAGTTTGGGACCATGTGAAGGTACAAAGATTCAAGTCCGTCACTATGTTTAACTTTGGCATAAAGCAGCGGTCCCAATCTGCAGTTTGCGTACGTTCCGCCGTAGAGCTTTCCGCTCTGCACCGCCCTTACCGATGAAGAAGAGCCCGAATACATATCTATCCCAAAATGAGGATTGCCACTATAAGCACCGCTCTGTGCGTAAGGAGTACTCCCGTACCCTTGTGTAACGAAGATCGGATCACCCAAAGGCCAAGGAAAAGGACCATTGGGGTTAATAGACCCCGCCTCTGCCTCATTGGGTTTATAAGTTACGCTTTTTGAAGATAGGTAATTGTTTGGATCTTCTATTGAGGTGCCCTTATGGGTTTCGAAGTGTAAATGGGTTCCAGTTGAGCATCCAGAAGCACCAGATATAACCGTTCCAATACTGTCTCCTTGGCTTACATCCCTTATAAAGGTCTCTGTACCCCCACCAAAAGCAATTGCGACTTCTGCCTGGGCTTGTGCAATAAGTCTTTGGTATCTTGATTCATCATTTCTGGTCGCGGTTAATAGAACATTCTTACTGGTTTTTTCTTGTTCAAGCTGGTTGTTATAATCATCTAGCTTTTTGTTTAATGCTTCTGCCTCACCCTCTTTATCTTCAAAAATTTCTTTTTGGTTTTTATAATCTGTTTTTGCTTGTTCTGCCGCGTAAACCTGTATCTTATCATAAATTTGAACTATGCGAAGATATTTAAGTCTTGAGAAAACATCGTCAATATTTCTTGCGGTTAGGAATATTTGCCAGGGTTCAATTTTCCCAACCTGATATACAGCCGCAATTCTCTCAACCAATAGTCTTGTAGTCCGGTCTAGAATACCCTCAAGATCTTCTATTTTGTCTTTTGCAATCCCTATATCTTTTTGTAGTTCTTTTATTTTTTGCTCGGTCGCTCTAATTCTCGCCTCCGTCAACTTAATCTGGCTATTTGTTACTGCAATCTCCGAAGAGAGTGTCTTTGCTTTTCCAGAAGCTTCACTTTTTTTGCCTGCTAAATATTCTATACACTTTGAACAATCCAGTTTTTGATCTGCGCATTCTTGAACACTCGTGCAAACATTATTTGATGACGAAGATTCAGGGGTAGGAGTTGGGGTTGGAGAGGATGTTGGGGTTGGAGTTGTCTCTAGCGCAAAAACTACACCAGCAAACGAGAATATGCAAACTAAAGCGATAAATGGCAATAGTAATCGGA
>JACQKO010000033.1 GCA_016204525.1 Candidatus Levyibacteriota bacterium
AATGCTGATATTATTATTTCTTGCGTTGGTAAAATCAGAGTGGTAAGTTCGAAAAATATAAAAAAAGGCGTGATATTAATTGGTGTAGGAATTCGAGGCGAGGATGGAACAGTAAAAGGGGACTATAACGAAGAAGAAATCGAAAAAATTGCCGGCGCTTATACGCCAACCCCTGGTGGCGTCGGCCCCGTCAACCTTTCATACTTATTCAAGAATCTAGTCAAAGCCGCCATGATCCAAAATCAGAAGATGATGATTGATTAAGGTACTGCAAAATTGCATTCTGGATTTCTTGAGAACCAGATGTAGAAGTGGAGAAGTGATGGCCGGTCAAAGCGTAATAAGGAACTTCATATGCGGATGCCATCTGATCAATAACACCGTCTGGTACGATTGGTACCATACCTTCTCCTCGAAAATCATGTTCCGCAAGCCATCGACGTAAAATCTCTTTATCGTACGTCTCGGGATTTTCTCCCTTGTTAAATTGTTCTTGGTATGAACTTGCTAACCAGACCCTTGATGAATCAGGAGTGTGCTGTTCGTCAATTATCATAAGCTGACCATCTTGATCAATGCCAATTTCATACTTTGTGTCTACAAGTATTAACCCCTTTTGCCGCAATACGTGCGATCCGTATGCAAAGAGTGATTCGGTCATTGTTTTTATTTTTCCCCATGTTCCTCTTCCACCTACTTTATCCGCGATATCGCTTGCCGAATCATCATCTAATTCCTCGTCGTGCCCACTGTCTGCCTTCGTAGTTGGGGTAAGAACAGGTTTCGGAAATTGCTCATTGGCACGCAGGCCCTCCGGAAAATTGATTCCATAAATATTTCTCCTGCCCCTATCTGCATAGTTAAAATAGACCGAGGTTGGAGTAGAGCTCTTTGCCATATAGGCACGCCAGACAACTTCAACAGGAATAGTCGCTGCTGCTTGTTTTGAAATTAAAACATTTGGGTGCGGAACAGCGATAAGATGGTTAGGAACAAACCCTTCCGTTTTCTCAAACCACCAAGCAGACGTCATATTTAAAGCCTCTCCCTTCCCCGGTATGGTGCATATCATTCGATCATACGCCGACTGACGATCAGTTGTTACCATTATTCTAACTCCGTCTCTTACCCAAATGTCCCTAACTTTCCCTTGAGTTCTTGGTCCAAATTCAGATGGAAGTACCACTTCAAGAAGTCCCTTTGAAAAATTCTCCGGAGGAGAACCTTCAAGAAAAGATGGTGGTCTTACCTCTTGTGTCATATTATTATCCTAATTCTCTATAGCGGGAGACATCATGCCTTATTTGTGAGGATTCTGGACGAGGGACAGCGTGCCATGCCTCCATTGTCATAATCAAGCAAAATTATAATGTAATCACTGTATTTGTCAATGGGGCTCTTTACAAGAAAACTTTCTGTACCAAAAAATAAAATCCCTGTACGTAAGTCGTATCGTTGACTAGTCAACTGAGAAACCTCTTGTAAATCTTTGACAACAAGAAGGAAACTTATTAGAATAGAAATCTTCCATGCGATACCGAATAATAGTAGTCATGTTATTTATAGTATTCATTATCTTCTTTACCTCTCAGGCCCTAAAAAATCTAGGCATCAATTGACAAAAGTTTTTAAAAAGTGGCGCTTTTGGCGCTGGTTCTTGGTAAAATGAAATGATGCAGGCATTTAAAATTAAGAAGAACGGCAGAATTTTAGACTACCTCAAAACGGAAATTATTGATCTTGATAAAATCCGCGCGCACTTTTCAAAAAAATTTGAAGTAAAGGATATTAGACAGCCGGGAAGACACATCATCGCAAATATAATTAAAGGCGGTAAGAAGTATATTTTAAAACTGGCCTCTACTGAGGGCATAGGCGCAAGGACCGAATCAGAAGCTCTCTGGAATAAGGAATTTAATAAATACAGTAAGTCGGATATTTTCCGCGTCCCCAAAAATCTTGACGAAGGATATTATCAAGGACTTTATTTCTTGATCATAGAAAAATTTAACGGGCCGCACTTATCAACGCTTAGAGGCGGAAATAATATTGTGGATGAGTATATAGAGAAAATCATTGATTTTTCAGAGCATATTCAAACGCTCCCACTAAACATTCCAGTCAATGATGCTATAGAGGAAAGCGATGCCGGAAAATGGTTTGTTGCCAAATCCAAAAGCTGGTATGTAAATATAGATAGCGATGTGGTTAATAAGTACAATGTGGATAGGTTGCTCCAAATTGTCGAGGCGGGCGCGTCGAAGCTCGCGGAAAAACCAAGGCACGGTGATTTTACTCCCTGGCATATGATAGCGCTCGAAAACGGAGGCATCGGTCTAATTGATGGAGAGCATGCACATTCACAAGGAATAGAGTATTACGATATCGCCTATTTCATACAAAGACTTTTTGCGGTGATTGACAGACGGGATCAGGCGGAGAAAATTTTAGACGAACTTAAAAAACGAAAATATGGAATGGCCAAACTAAAAACAGTTCTTGCCTCGAGGGCGATCGGTGGCTTTAATGATGAGTTTATGGCACCGGTCCCAAACTACGAAAAGGCTCAAGAATTTTCAGAATTTATTAGAGCATTGTAAATTATATAGGGTTAGCGGCGGTTGCCTTGGTGGAATTTTTTGTGGATTTCGCGAAGCTGTGGATTTGTGACATGGGTGTAAATCTGCGTTGTTGAAATGTTTTTGTGGCCAAGCATTTCTTGAACCGATCTAATGTCAGCGCCGTTCGATAACAAATCTGTTGCAAACGAATGACGGAGTGTATGGGGTGTTGCCTTAACGGGGATTTTTGCTGCTCGAACATATTTGTCTACGATTCTTTCTATTGAGCGGGCAGTTAGTCTCATTTTTTCGCCGTCATCTTCATAGATCTTTTCCTTCGAGTATCTAATAAAGGTAGGCTTCCAAGGGTCTTCCCGTTTTTCAAAATACTGTCCGAGCCAATGAGCAGCAGAATCTGACAAAAAAACTACTCGAGCACGTCCGCCCTTTCCAATAATCCCGAATTCTCTTGTGTCAAAGTTTATATTATCACGATTAAGCTTTGCCAGTTCTGAAACCCGAAGCCCGGTTGAGAAGAGCATTTCAAGAATAGAGCGGTCCCGCAGACCCTTTTCGTTGTTATTCGAAACTTCCACGGCATTAAATAAATCTTCAAGATGATTTTTCTCAAGAAACTTTAATGATTTACTTTCTGCCTTTGGTAAATCGATTTTGTCAGGGGCAAGGGCATCATAATCATGTCGAATTAAATATTTGAGAAAAGAGCGAAGCGCAATAATGTAGTACGACTGGGTTATTCGTTGCAAGGTCATACCGTTGCCGTACTCGTAATTGGATAAATATAAGCGGTATTTGCGCGTAATATCTAAGTTTAAATCTTTTATATCTCGCCCAGGATAGTTCTTCGAAAACCAGTCATAGAATCTTCCTAAATGAAATCGATAGTTCCGAATAGTTAATTTTGAAGCATTCCTTTCAATCTCTAGATACTCAAGGAATTGCTGAATTAGGGGGTGAGATTCTTTAGTTAGTTGGTTATTAGTTAGTTGGTTAGTTTGTTCATCTTTCATCTTTATTATTATGCGACATAGATTAAGACTTGTCAAATGCTACGCTTTTTGATATAAGACGTGTATATGAACAGATTTGTTGTTCCAGCGGCCATAATTGCAATCATCGCTGCGGTTGGAGTTGTAGCCTATACCGTTGGTACAAATCAAAGCGGCAAGCAAGCGGCAACAACTTCTGTACCTACACCTACTTCGAATCCCATCTCCGAAACACCATCACCTACTTTTGAACCCACAACTACATCTAAGTCAACCGCTAGCAAGTCGCAAATGGCAGAGAATATTCAGGCCGCAGTGCAATCGAAAAACTATGCGGCACTTGAGGGTTATATGGCAAATGATGTTTCGGTAATTCTTTATGCAACGGAATGCTGCGGAATCTTGTCTCCCCAAAAAGCAACCGAACAAATGGCTTATTTAAATAACGGAACGCCGCCGTGGGATTTTTCGCCTTCGAACCCGATAGCTCAAAAGTTAATCAATACCGATGCTTCGAATTTTTCAGGGAGAATAATTGGAATCGCTTCAAATGGTATGGTCGTTTCTTTTAACTTGAATAACGAAAACAAAATCGATAAAATCTTCATCTCCGCCGACTACAAACTCATCGCCCCCTAGGTGTAGCTACGAATCCACCTCCGAGGTGGAAATCAATAGTTGACAAATTCGTAGATAAATTTGTATAATAATCTTACTATGCAACTTCCTGTTCTAAAGAGTATTACAGATATAAGACGCGACGCTAAACGAGTCTTTGAGCAAGTCCGCAATAAAAACGAAGTAGTTTTAGTAGTTAAAAATAACAATCAGCTTTCTGTAGTTATCTCCCCC
>JACQKO010000034.1 GCA_016204525.1 Candidatus Levyibacteriota bacterium
AAAAACAAATTTTTTATACTTAATCTGATCATATAAAGACATTGTGTTAGCATTATTTCCATTCAGAAGAATCAGGCCGTTTCTGGGTAGCGCGCGGACTACTTCGTATTTTGAATCTATTATCTTATCGAGTTTTCCAAAAACAGAAGTTTTTTCATCGTTTATTCCCGTAATTACGGCTATTTTAGGCCTTGCTATATTACTCATTTCAGTAATGTCTTGCGGCTTGTAATCCTCCATCTCCACTATAAATATTTGCGTGCGGGAAGTGACGCGGGAAAGTATAGTTTTCGCAATTCCTAGAGCATTGTTAAAGGGTGTATCATTTGCTAACACGTTAAATTTAATTGCCAAAATTCTTGCAATAAATTCTTTGGTTGACCCTTTTGCGTAGCTTCCAACTACAGCAATTGTCAGGAGATTTTTGTGTTTATTAAATTTATCAATTGCCCGATTTATTATTGCATCCTGCCTGAAATCAAAGAAGACTAATAATGTGCTCGTCGCGAATGCCAGGAGAGGCGAATGGAGTCTATCTATAATAAGCATCCAAAGGAAACGATCTAAGGGAGAATATAGAAATAAAACAGTTGAAAAAGCCAATGTCAAAAATATTACTAAAAGAGTGTTAAAAGATATTGTCGGAAGCGCACCTTCCCGATTATAAATTTTGAATACTATCCTTATAAAAAGATAAAAGTAAATAAGAAAAATTAGGAGATGATAGTAAAAATCTCCGCCCCAAAAAATTGTTGCTCCATATAAAAAAATCGCGGACCATTTTATGAGGTTCTCCGGTCCTAATATTAAATCTCTTCCTCTCTTAGTCTCTTTTAAGTATACCAGGATGCGCTTAAGCCTGAACTCTTTTTCTTCCCAAAGCGAAAGTAAAGAAATAGTATTAAATATTAAAAACGAGAAAAAAAAGAATGATGTTAACCAAAAGATAATGTCCGCCATTTGACTCTCCTAAGTATATTTCTTTGGGCGGGCTTGCCCACCGTAGCCTTGGCGAAGGTGGGATTTTTTTTCGACTAATTCTTTAAATCTCGTATAGTATATGGTATCTGAATCAACGTTTTTCATTACCGTAGTTGATGGTCCTATATTTGCATTATTTCCAATAATTACTCCCGGCATTGTAGAAACCCGTTCTCCAATCACCACATTTTCTCCAATAACAACTCCTAAAGAACGAAGCCCCGAGTCAATTTTTTCATTTTTTACGATGACTCGAATATTTGCTCTGTCTAAGCGAACATTTGCCGTACCAAACAAGGCGCCTATTCTGGTATTCAACCCTATAACCGAATCTCCAACAAAACCCGAATGGGTTTTTGCATCTTCCATAATTAACGAATTTTTAACTTCCATATAGGCCCCAATTGTTACATTTGCCTCAATATCGGTACTGTTTCTCAACAGCGCATTGGTTCCTATAAAAGAATTTCGACCTATATAGCATGGCCCTTGTATAACTGCATTATCTGATATTTGTACTCCCTCCTCTATTACAACATTTTCGCTTATTTTTGCCGATTTGGCGACTATCGCTTTTTTCGAAATACTTCTTTTTAGCTTTTCTAATATAAAATCTTTAACGCGAAGAACGTCCCAGGGATATTTTAGAGTTATAACCTCTTGAGAACTAATAGCAACACGAACTTTTCCTTGTTTAGCGTATCTGTCAAGAGCATTTTCAAAACTATAGTGTTCTCGTTTCATTTTTTTCAACATCTTTATAAAGTCTTGGTTTAAAAGATATACGCCGATTATTCTAAGATTCGATAGGCCTCGCATGCTTTTTGGCTTTTCTACGATCCCTAAAACCTTGCTTCCTTCAATTTTCAAGACACCATAATGTTTCGGAGTTTTACTCTTTTTACCGATAATTATCGCTTCATTAAGTGCTTTCCTATTTTGATCTATAACTTTTCTTAAAACATCGAATTCCACATGATGAGCATGCAGTAGGAAAAAGTCGGATTTTATAAATGGAGCGCAACGCAGTAGACCATCACCCATCCCAGTAGGAACAGGGATGGAAGCATATGTTATTTTTACTCCATATTTTTTGCCGTTCCCTAAAATATCTTTGAAATAATTTACAGGACCAGTGAGTAAAACTATATCATTTATCCCGGCTCTTTTAATAGATCTTACCGTATGAACAATAATTGGATCCCCCGCAATTTTTATCAATGATTTGGGCTTTTCGTTTAGTGGGTGAAATCGGCTTGAAGCACCGCCTGCTAGTATTACTGCCTGCATTTAGATAATTCCTCTCTCTCCCACAAAATTGGATCCCGCTTCCCGGGATTCGATGGGCTCTTCATCTACTTCTATGTCTACTCCAAGTTCCTTAAGTCTTCTGTCAAAAGCTTCATATCCCCGGTCAAGATATTCAATCCCAAAAATAATACTTTTTCCTTTTGCGATTAATGCTGCTATAACTAAGGTTGCTCCGGCACGAAGATCCGAAATATTTAATACTGCATTATGAAGATTTGTTTTGCCCCGAATCTTTAATCCATGTTTACCGTTCTTACGATAGTTGAAATTATAAAATTTTCCCGGATTTTGTATTTCAGGCTGGTAAATTTCTAAATCCGCACCCATTTTTTTAAGCTCATCAACATATCCAAATCTATTCTCGTATACCGCTTCATGAACCGTAGATGTACCATTTGCCTGAGTCATAAAAATAGCCCAGGGACCTTGCCAATCCGTCATGAATCCAGGGTGAGGAGAAGTTATAATATCCATAGACTTAATCTCCTTCTCGATATAAAACCTGACTCTCAAATCCCTTGTCTCCCATTTCCCTCCGGCTTTTTTGAAGGCGTTTAAAAACCCCTTAATAGTTGCCATTTGGACATTTTTAACATATATTCTGCCACCTGTAAGAGCTGAAAGTACTGCAAATGTTATAACCTCATTTCTGTCAGGCATAGTCGTAAATGATGTTCCGTTAAGCCTCTTAACGCCGACAATAACTATTGTTCGAGGTTCTGTCCGTACGATTTTTGCCCCCATAGAGTTCAATAAAGAGATTAGGTCATCAACCTCGGGTTCTTCTGCCGCATTCTCAAGGATTGTTCGGCCCCGCGCTAAAGTTGCTGCCATAATTAAAGTCTCAGTTCCTGTATGCGTGTTCTTCTCAAACCGATATCTTGTACCCATAAGACCATTTGTTTTAACATGAAAATATCCATCGCGGCTGTTATATTTTGACACGGCACCCATTTTAGTAAGACCCTTAATGTGCCAGTCTATAGGACGGGCGCCGATCCTGCATCCTCCGGGATTTGGAATTAATGCCTCTTTTTTACGAGCCAAAAGAGGCGCTAAGAACATCGAGGATGTCCTAATTTTTGCTCCCATTTCAAGAGGAATTTTTATACTCTTTACATTCTCTACGTGAATTCTTATAGAATGCCCTGATAGCTTAAAATTGCCTCCTATCTCCTTTACCAACTCCAGCATTATAAAAACGTCCGAAATTAATGGAACATTTTTAATCTCCACAGGCTCGCGCGTTAAACAAGCAGCAATTATTGCTTTTAAAACCACGTTTTTTGAGCCCGAGACAGATACCTCCCCCGAAAGTTTATTCCCGCCTTTAATAATGTATTTCTTCATAAAATTCCTATTTACTATTATCTAGTCACTATTTACTAGTTTTTCCGCCACATGATATACGTCTCCTGCCCCCATTGTAATTACTATTTTATCCGAACCGATGATGTTTTTCTCGATGTATTTTACCACAAGTCCTTGATTTTCTATAAGCTTGACATTGGGTTGAACCGCTCGAATTTTCTCGACAAATTCCTGATCTTCCTTAAGGCTGTGATTTCTTGGGTCACGGGCCGATGCAAATGTAGGAAGAATAATTAGCTCTGAAACACCTACAAAAGACGAAATAAATTCTGAAAGAAGAGCTCTTGTCCGCCCGTATGTATGCGCTTGGAAAACTATCGTAATTTTCTTCTCGGGATATGCGCCTTGAAGAGCCTCAAGTGTTTTTCGAATTTCTTGCGGATGATGCGCATAATCGTCAAATACTAAAACGCCGGTCTTTGTTTTGCCAATTTTCTCAAGTCTTCTCTTGACCCCTTTAAATTTAGGAAGAACTCCTTGTATATCTCTAATCGAAGTTCCAAGTTCGATAAGAAGAGCAATAACGGCAAGTGAGTTTTTGGCGTTGTGATACCCGGGGACTGACAGATCAAAATGTCCAAGCGATGTACTATTTCGCAAAACTTCAAACCGACAAGCAAAGCCTTCTTGTTTAAAATTTTTTACTACGAATTCATTCCCATCATCCGCCCCATAAGTAATAGTTCTGACTTTTGAATTTTGACTTTTGACTTGCCTTACATTGCCGTCGTCTCCGTTAACAATCGATAACGCGTTATCGCTTAGCTGTAAGACAAACTTTCTGTAGACTTCTCTAACTTCTTCGATATCTCGAAAAAAATCCGGATGATCAAAGTCTATGTTATTGATTATTAAATATTCTGGCTTCTGATAGAGAAATTTTGGATTTCTGTCATATCTGCCTTCGGAGAAATATTCGTCCGCCTCAGCTACAAAATATTTTCCGGTTCCAAAATGTCCAGAGGCTCCAATAGGAAATACTTCACTGGTTCCCACCGCAAAGCTAGGGTCGGACCCTAGGCTCGAGAGGCAGGATGCAATCATACCTGCAATCGTAGTTTTCCCATGCGCTCCTGCAATTGATATGCCCTCGAATTTCTTTCCGAATATCTCACCGTCCATAAATACCCCAACAGCTTGTCCATGAGAAATCACTTTAATACCATTATCTCTTGCCCATTCTGCTTCTTCGTTGTTAAAACCTTCGTGAGCGGCCGTTGCAATAAAAAGACACTCGTTCTTTGGACTAGTCCCGAAAAAATCTTCGGGATTTTCTTTTTTGAAGCCAATTCGAATATCAATTCTT
Source organism: Candidatus Levyibacteriota bacterium (assembly GCA_016204525.1). Taxonomy (GTDB): domain Bacteria; phylum Patescibacteriota; class Microgenomatia; order Levybacterales; family GWA1-39-11; genus GWA1-39-11. Next base: position 4,970 of record JACQKO010000034.1, read on the forward strand.
GCATCGTTTAGAATTTTATCCGTTATGAACTCTTCCTCAACATCGCTTCCCGCCACAATAAACCCGGCCTGCTTCGCAATAACAGCTAAAGTCGCCATTCCAACTCCTTTAATTCCCATAAAATATACCTTCTTATATTTGGCCATACCAGAGATTATACCCTAGTCGCTATTATCCAGTCACTATTCCCTAATTGGAGGGCAGATTATAATACTTGATTAAATCTCGGGCGATGTTAAAAAAGATAGGCGCGGCGGTCTCAGAACCATAGATTGACGTTTTAGGACGATCTACCAAAACAAGCATTGTGATTTTTGGGTCCGATGCCGGGAAAAAGCCTACAAATGAGGCAATCGTCTGATTTGGATCATAGTGCCCGGCAACCGGAATCTGGGCTGTTCCTGTTTTCCCGGCAATTTTGTAATTTTTAATTTTTGTCCATTTCGCCTCTCCTTCTTCAACTGCCGAAACCATCATATCCGTTATTATCTTTGAGGTCGATTCCTTAATAACTCGACGTTTAATTTTAGATATTATGTCTATTTTTTTACCGTCGTCGCTAATAATTTGAGATACAACATATGGAGTCATAAGATTTCCGCGATTTGCAACCGCATTCACAGCGTTCAAAAGTTGAATCGGCGTAATTGATATCCCCTGTCCAAAAGAAGCCGTGGCCAAATCAATCGGATACCAGGAATTTTCATCACGTATAACTCCTGTTTCTTCTCCTTGTAAATCAATTCCGGTTATTTTTCCTATACCAAATTTCTCAAGATACTTAATCATGCTTGAAAGTCCAAGTTTTCTGCCTACAAAAACCATTCCCGTGTTATTCGAGTTTACTATTACGTCGCGCATCGTGGTGTTTGGAAAATATTTATCGTTCCAAGTTCTTATCGTGTAGTCCCCTTCAGTAATAGGCCCCGCACAAATATTACAGCGCGTCTCAGGCTTAACTTTTCCTTCGTCTACCGCAGCTGCCATGACCAAGACCTTAAATGTTGAACCGGGCTCATAGAGATTTGAGAGGACCGGATTTGTATATGAATTTAGGTCAAATTCATAATATTTTTCAGGATTAAATGAAGGGACTGCTGACATAGCAAGGATTGCTCCTGTCTTGCTTTCCATTATTACTACGCTCCCGCCGTCCGCATTGTATCTCTCAATTCCGTCCTTAAGCCTTTTTTCCACCGCAAATTGAACGGTTCTATCAAGCGTCAGTTTTACACCCCTTCCATCAATTTTTTTATCTTCGCGAGTATCTCCCAATACCTGATTGCCAAGCGCATCGCGAATTGCGTAGAGCTTTCCGGAGCGTCCTGAAAGTTGCGTATTGTATCGCCCTTCTACTCCAAAATAGCCCTTGTTCTCTCCTTTGGAATCCTTCCCTAAAAACCCTATTAAGTGAGCCGCCATTGATGCTTCGGGGTAAAATCGGGTATATTCTTGTTGAAATCCAATACCCTTAAGCGAAAGCTTTTCTATTAAATGCTTTTTATCTTGATCAAGTCCAACCGAAAGCTTCACCCAATATAAATCAGAAGAAAGTTTTGCGGAGATTGAGGCAGGGTCATTTTCTAAAATGCCCTCAAGTTTTTTAACATAATCTTCCTTATCTTTTATTACTTTTGGATTGGCGTAAAGAAGATAGGAAATAGCATTAGCAGCAAGAGGAAAATCATCTTTTGCTTTTATTTCTCCACGAATTGCCGGAATTGTAAGAACCTGAGAACTTTGGGCGCGACCTAAATCCGACAGCTCGGATGCCCGAAACACTTGCCATACGAATAATCTTGCAATAACAGCAATGTAGGAAAAACACAGGAAAGAAAGGACCAATGTAAATCGCAAGTTTTCCCACTTCATCGTGTACGAGCAACCTCTATTGGGTCATAGAGGGAGATAAATTCAGGGGTTTTTTTGTATCCCAATTCTCCTGCGCGGGATGATATGGCGTTGTAAGAGGAAAGAGCTAATAGTTCGGACTGAAGTCTCATATTGGTTTCTGAAAGTTCGTCAGCCTGAGCGCGAAGTTTTGTCGCCTCAAAACTCGCTAAGTACATGGTATTAGATAAATATATGCTAACCACCTGAGTTGTAAAGGCCACAAATGCAAGGAATACCACTGTTAATTTTAAGAATTTGTTCATGTTTATTTACTATTCACTATTAACTATTTGCTATTTTCTCAATTATTCGAAGCTTAGCGCTTCTTGCTCTCCTATTTACCTTAATTTCTTCCTCGCTTGCGACTATTGGTTTCTTATTTATTAAGCGAGCCCTTTGATCTCGCACTAATCTTGCAAAAAAGAGCTTTACCGCCCGATCTTCAAGCGAATGGAAAGAAATAACAGCTAATCGCCCGCCGGGAGCAAGAATTTCAAAAGCGCCCTCTATTCCCATTTTCAAATTTTCAATTTCGCTATTTACTACAATTCGCAAAGCCTGAAATACTCTTGTAGCCGGGTGCAATCGAGAAACACCCCGAAGGTGTGTTTCGTTTGCACCTGTAATAATTTCCGCAAGTTCCTTACTCGTTGAGACCGGCTTTACTTTACGCGCGCGAACAATACTGTCCGAAATGGTTCGAGCATTTTTTTCCTCACCAAATTTACTAAAAATGTTACAAAGTTCATCCTTGCTCCATTTATTAACGATTTCATATGCTGTAAAGCTTGCTTGCCCTGAGGCGGTCGTTGGATCCATCCTCATATCAAGCGGTTCATTTCTTAAAAAACTAAATCCCCTTCCCGACCTCTCAATCTGATAGCTCGAGACCCCAAGATCAAATAAAACTCCATCCGCGCGCTTCATACCTCTTTCTCGAGCTATCTTGGCAATATTTGAAAAATTCCCCCGAACCAACGTTAATTCTGAATTCTGAATTCTAGATTCTAAATTCCTCTTGACGTATTCAATTGAGTCTTGATCCTGGTCAATACCTAACACGTGTCCGCCCCTCTTAATTATTTCCGCTGCGTGCCCTCCGCCGCCAATCGTCGCGTCTATATACTTACCGTTCGGCTGAATATTCAATCCGCGAATTACTTCTTTTAAAAGAGCGGGGGTATGAAAATCATTCACTTTTCTCCCCCTTTTTTGCCAACTTTGCCGAAATCCGTTCTATGTTTTTCTCAAGCTTAGCGTGATATTCTTCCCAGCGCTTTTTATCCCAAATCTCGACATAACGTGAAAGCCCTAAGAATATGACCTCTTCTTTAATCTTTGCAAATTCTCTAAGGTACGAAGGTAATATAAACCTTCCTTTATTATCCAATTCCACGGAGCTTGCTCCTCCAAGCAGAAATCTTTGCGTTTCGCGAGTTTCATATTCAATAAATGGCCGCCCGGCTGTACCTTCAAGTAAAGCCTGCCATTGACTTTCTGAAACGACAATGAGTGAGCTTTCATATCCAAGCGTAATTATGACATTGCTTCCAAGAATTTCCCTGAATTTCTTTGGGATTGCCGTGCGCCCTTTTTTATCAATCTTTGCTTCATACTGCCCTATCAACATGGTTTTTTACCTCCGGTGGATCGAAGAACCTGCCAGTCCCACTTTTTCCCACTTTATACCATTTTGCATCACTTTTCACGGGTTGTCAATACCCGAAATCATTAAAATAGTGTAAAAATCAGTACAGAAGCACTAAATAGGCGCGAAGTATGCTTTTGAGAGGACAACTGAAAGTCGCTAACGCTAAACTATAATGTTTTGTAGAATGGAATATGCGACTTTCATTTAGCGAGGGGGTGAAACTTTAATATAAAATCGAACTGTCCGAGCGGGTCCTCGAAAAACGTATACGAGCGACTAGGGAAATAGGCAAATTATTCGTTTTCTATTGAGATCATATCCTCTACGGCACCTATTTCGCCATTTTCAAAGTTGACCTTAATTACTACCTTAATATTGCTTACAACCTTATCATCCTTACAAACGTTCGCGGAGCATGTACCTAAAAATGCCTCTGCAGAAGCTACGCCACCGCGTACTCTCAACTCACCAATAACACCCTTTGGAACCGTAACCGTTTCCCCGTCTTCCGTCACCTTAGCGTCATAAGTTAACTCATACTCAAAACTTTTAATACCGTCAATCTTGGTTGCTTTTATAATAACCGCTTTATTATCGGAACGAAGAGTCAATTCGAGCCCAATGTCGGAAGGTGACATTTGTTTTGCGTTTTGAAGTTCCAGTTCCTGTCCTTTCGGACGGATTACTTGGTTTTGGGAACGCAACCAAACAAAATAACCGCCAATCCCCAAAATAACAACCACAATCACCCCAATAATCAAAGCATTCTTCTTAATAAATTCCATAAGATATAATAATTAATGCAGATATTTTTTATTATGTCAACTCGCGGACAAGTTAGATTACCGAATGTTCGCGAGCGAGGTCGTTTGTGCCGTATACACCAACTAAAGACTCTCCAAGGCTAGCTATAGGATGAAGCCTGGTAAGGCAATTCGTGCAAAAGTCGCTTTTCTTGCCTCCTATCGCCTCAATTAACCCATCCAGGCTTAAATAGTGGATACTATCTGCTCCTATCTCTTCTGTTGCTATCTGTTCCTCGGTTTTTACTAAAAATTCATTTCCCCCATTCCCCCCTAATGCCACAAGTTCCTCCAATGTTGCAATATCAACTCCCAGATCACATATATCAATAAACATAGGAGAGCCTGATAAAACATGAACCTCGGCTGCTCCCCTTTCTCTTAATGAGGCTATAAGTCTTTTCGTGGTTTTGCCTCTTATCACCGAATCATCTATAATAACAATTCTCCTCCCTGAGACCGAATCCGAAATAGTAAACTTTAGCTCTAGCACTTCATCTCGCCTACCCTCCGACTGACTTATGAAGCTCCGTCCGGGCCTGTACCTATCTTTTTTAATCCAATGTTCCGTTCTCCTTCCGAGTGCCCGCGCATAACCTTCCGCAATTTCTATCCCGGAATCGGGCACCCCGACAATCGTATAGTCTTGTGGAAATGTAATCTCGCGCGCTAAAGCTTCTCCCATTTTCTCTCGTATTTCTCTTACTTCCCGGTCTCCCTCTTTCGAGTACGGATGCTTAAGATAGATTGGCTCAACAACACACCTTGCAGTGTTCATTTCTGGGAATATTTTGTCAATTCTAATGTTTCCCTCTCTTGTTATATGCACCATCTCGCCAGCTCCAACTTCTCTTGCCTCGATTACCCCCCTTATATGTTCAAGTCCGCGGGATTCTGAGACTAAAGCTGCCCCGTTCTGCGTTCGTGCAAAAACAAGAGGCCTGATTCCTCTTGGGTCTTTTACCCCAAATAAATCTCCTTCGTCTGTCGCAATCACTAGAGAATAGGCACCCACCACTCCATTTAATCCATTTATAACTTTCTCGCGCCAAGAATCGCCTTTCGCAAATAAAATCCTCCAGGCAATTATTTCACTATCCGTATCTGATTGCAGAGGAACACCAGGCGGCAATTCACTTCTTAACCTCGCAAGGTACTTTTCAGGGATATTTCCATTATGGGAAAGGGCAAGCGATTGTTTATTAAAACCAACTACGTAAGGCTGGAGGCAGCTTGATTTATCTTTTAAATTGTCTTCCTTACTACCAGAAGTGGCATAGCGGGTATGACCAGTGGCAAGGCTCCCTGCTAATTCCTCTTCTTCAAGTTTTCCTTCTGGAAAAGCTTGTGCAACAAGTCCAACATCTTTATAAACTCTAAAAGTCCTTGTATATGCACTGAATGTAGCAATTCCTGCTCCGTCTTCTCCGCGGTTTTGTTGGTCGTGAAGCGCCAGCCTTACAACTTCCGCAACATCATGACCTACAAAGCTTACTACTCCGACAACCGCACAGTAGTCCCGTGGTTTATCTATCTCAAGATAGTTTGGAAACTCTGGACTCGACATTAGGCAATTTTATTCTGTAGATATTTCCTTAAATTGTCAACAGGGATTCTTTCCTGTTTGGCTGTGTCGCGATCGCGGACTGTAACTGTGTCGTTCTCCAAAGTTTCGAAATCAACCGTGATACAAGATGGAGTTCCTATTTCGTCCTGCGCAAAGTAGCGCTTACCGATGTTTCCGCGATCGTCCCAAGAAACTAAAAAATCCGACCGAAGCGAATCATAAATTTCGCGGGCTTTCGAAACTAATTCCGGCTTGTTCGCAAGCAAAGGAAAAACTGCGGCTTTATATGGTGCAATTTGGGGGTCTAACTTTAAAATCACTCGATCACCATCCTCGGAATAGGCATCGAACAAAACTATTCCCACTAGGCGGGACAAACCAAAGGTTGGCTCTATAACATGGGGTATGAATTTTTTTCCCGTTTCAGGATCAGTATAGGATAGATCCTTGCCTGAATGTTTTGCGTGATTTGATAAATCAAAATCCGTGCGATACGCAATCCCAAACATTTCTTTAAACCCGAATGGATATTTATACTCAATATCCATAGTTTCTTTTGAATAATGAGATCTTTCATGTTCTTCATGTTCACGCCATCTTAAGTTTTCAGTTTTAAGTTTTAAGTTATCAGTTGCGAAACTCCACATCTCTTTTTTCCAAAAATCGAACTTTTCTTTCCAGTCTTTCTCGTTTATGAAATATTCAAACTCCATTAGGTCGAATTCTAAGGTGCGATGAACAAACTGCCCCAAAGTAATTTCATTGCGAAAAGCCTTTCCCACTTGGGCTATTCCGAATGGAATACGAATGCGGGTTGTATCAAGAACATTTTTAAAGTTGATAAAAATGCCCTGAGCAATCTCACCCCGAAGATAAACCTTGGATTTACCTTCCTCAACAATTCCAACTGAGGATTCGAATAATAAATTAAATCTACGAACCTCAGTCCACTCATGCTTACCGCACTTGGGGCACGATATTTTCTTTTCCCGAACAATTTTTGTTAGCTCTTCAACAGGAAGGCCCTCTACTTTAATATCCACAATACTATCTTCAATCAAGTGATCCGCGCGGGTTCTGAAGTGGCAATTCCGGCAATCTATCAAGGCATCTGTAAAGTTTGAAACATGACCTGATGCTTCCCAGACTTTTGGCGAAAGAAAAATAGAGGCGTCCAAGCCCACCATATCATCGTGATCCAAAACAAACTTTTTCCACCATAAATCACGGAGGTTATTTTTAAGAAGTGTCCCCATGGGGCCAAAATCCCAAGTATTTGCCAGACCGCCGTAAATCTCAGAAGAAGGATAGATAAACCCCCGCCTCTTTGATAGCGCTACTACTTTTTCGAATAAATCAACCATAAATTGATTATAACAAATTCCTATCTTGACA
>JACQKO010000030.1 GCA_016204525.1 Candidatus Levyibacteriota bacterium
GTAGAGCGCTTCGTTTACACCGAAGATGTCAGAGGTTCGAGTCCTCTGGGATCCACATTTGATATAATACCTTTTCCGCCTAGATTGCCAACGTGGTCAAGGCGCCGCTCTGAAGAAGCGGTTATGCGGGTTCGATTCCTGCTCTAGGCACCACTTAAATTTGTTCAGCGCGGGGGTAGTTCAGTAGTAGAACGCTTCCTTGCCAAGGAAGAGGTCGCGGGTGCGAAGCCCGTCTCCCGCTCAAAAGAATAAAAATCATTTCGGGATCGTCTAATGGTAGGACAACAGACTTTGGATCTGTTTATCTAGGTTCGAATCCTAGTCCCGAAGCACCATTTTAGATTTTAGCCTCAATTTTAGCTTCGGAATTTGATGATTCTTAGTGAAAGCAAACAAGGATTCGAACTTTAGGCAAAACCTAATATTGTATCAGGGCATAGTAGTCTATATAATATTTTTAATCAAGCAGTAAAAATTAACTACTTCTTTAAGAAGATGGCTATAGCAAAAGAAAAACAAACAAGTACAGGAGTTCACGCTAAAGATGCATTGAGCATTTCTGAAACCCACGCTCTTTTAGAAGAAGCAGGCTATGAACAAGTGAGCTTAGGCAATCTACCTAAGGATATTCATGTTTTTAAAAGTGGCAGAGAAATAAAAAGACATGGTTTAGTATTCCAAAGATGTTATGCTTTAAAATTGTTCGGTAGCGGCGATTACTATGTAATAGGTTGGCCTAGAATAAATGGTCAAACATCTGAAGAAATAGACCTTGTACAATCTGCTGTAGATAACTGCCTCAATCGAGAAAAAGAGGCTACTAAAAGAGCACACCCGTTTGACTTCCTGACATTTATACACCAAAGATTTAGAGACAGTCTAGGCTCTCAAATAATGAGCATTGTTCGTGACTGAGCCTGCAAAAACTGCAATTATTTCTGATATCCTGGTTCAGAATATTTGATATTTGCTAAACAATCATTAGCTTACTTCGATAGTTCAGTGTAAGCGGAAATCGTCAACCAGTGCCAGTCCTAATATCGTTCTATAGTTGATAAATTGTTTTGCAGGTGTATAATCCTCTTATGAGTCTAGAAAAAAACCCAGCTATATACCGAGATCAAGCCCATAGGGCACAAGGTGCAGCAATAACCCTTGAATCTTACTACGGTGGTCCACATAGCCAAATAGCTGTAGGTGAGGTTGTAGAACCACAGCTGATGACAGATCAGGAAGCAGAACAGAAGCTGCTTGTTTTAGCAGGTAAAATAAGAAGTGGTGAAGTTAAATCTCACATTGATGTTGCTAGAGTTATCAGGAGCTTAGGCAATAAGATGAGCCCCACGGGAGGTGGTGCGTCTCTTGGAATTAATGATGCGGCTTTAAAAGTTGAAGAAGCAATTATTCGCCATGAGTCAAGACTTACGGATTCACCTAGACCGCTAAGAACCTAGTAGATATCTCCGACACCAACTCAGGATATTTAATGACTTCTGGCCAATTTGAAGCTTGGAAATCATCGCCCAGAATCAGTCCGCCTCACAGCCCTCAGTTTAAAAGTTATATCGAATAAAAACACATCCTACAAAATAGGATAACTCATAAATTCTACTTCAATTTAAAATTATTTCTTGCCGCAGACCTTGCAGTCATTCATGTGAGTTGCGATAACGTAAACGGTCGCAACACCAACTAATATGTAAACTAACTTTTCAATGACCGGAGCTGTACCTAGCAATGAGTTCACAAGATTAAAATCAAAAAGGCCAACCAGTCCCCAATTAAGACCACCGATCCAAAGCAAAGTGTAAGCTGTTATGTGTAATGCTTTCATTAATTCTCACCTCCTTTAGAAGCTCTTAGCGAACTCGTGAGCTTTAGAGATTCTTAAGCCCTGCCGAAGCTTTACGCGAAGGCGGGCCTTTCGTTAGTTTCAGCATATTCATATTTCCGGTGTGATGTCAAGAGTGCAAAAAATGATAAAATATAATTTGTGATTCGTAAACTTAAAAATACAGCCCATGCATGGCAGTCAAACCTAGCAAGTTTTTTTTATGGTTCACCAGCCAAGAAGATATTTACAATTGGCGTAACCGGGACTGATGGTAAAACAACAACTGCAAGCCTCATCTTTCATATCTTAAAAACTTCCGGCAAAAAAGCCGCAATGATAACTTCTGTGGGTGCTCAAATTAGGGACGAAGTTTTTGATACTGGTTTTCATACAACTACACCCTCTTCATTTTCAATTCAAAGATATGTAAAGAAGGCTATAGATCGCGGCTGTGAATTTCTGGTTCTTGAGGTTACTTCTCATGCTCTCGACCAAAATAGGGTTCACGGAATGGACTTTAAGATTGGAGTTATTACCAATGTTAGTCATGAGCACCTTGATTATCATGGGTCTTACGAGAATTATCTTAAGGCAAAAAGCAAGCTGCTAAGGCGGGCGCAGATACCCATACTTAATGAAGACGACGAATCGTTCAGGTCTTTAGAATCAATTCTTTCGGACAGGAATATTCTTACATACTCGCAAAATGATAAGAACAGCTTTAAGTTGCCAAAACTTACCAGGTTTAACATTTCCAACTTTCTCGCCGCTATTGCTGTCGCAAAAGTTATAGGAATAGATAAAAAAGTTATAGAGAAGGCAATTACTACTTTTAAAATGCCTGAGGGAAGACAGGAGGTAGTTTACGATAAGCAATTTCGGGTGATTATTGATTTTGCTCACACGCCAAACGCATTCGGAAATCTACTGCCCGAGGTCAAAAAAGCAACGCGCGGGAGGTTAATTCACGTGTTTGGAGCGGCTGGGCAAAGAGATAAATCCAAGAGGCCCTTTATGGGGGAGATATCTGCTGAGTATGCAGACGTTATTATCTTAACTGCAGAAGATCCGCGTTCTGAAAAAATCGAAGACATAAACGCGCAAATTAAGTTGGGAATAAAGAATTTCAAAGGAGAGCTACTAGAATTTAACCATCGTCAAGAGGCAATTAATACTGCTGTTAGGATCGCCCAAAAGGGCGATGTGGTGATTGCAACAGGAAAGGGTCACGAAAAATCAATGAATCTGGGGCGTGGCGAAGTGCCGTGGAGCGACCACGAAGCTGTGAAGCAGGCAGTCAAGCTAGTAAATAGTGAATAGTGAATAGAGATTTAGACTCAGGTTAGGCTCGGCGGAGGGCTCTTCGGGATTTTTCAATAAGGTAGTTAATTAAGTACCGAGGTCTGTTGAAGACTAGATCCTGGGCGGGTAAATAGGCGACGTCTTGGCCGCCGAAGCCCCTTTTAAACAACGATAGTCCTTTGAATCTGTGGTCGTTCGAATCAATGGGTGAGACGCCCCAAAAATTATATCTGCTCATGTTTCGTTTTTTTGCCTCACGGATTGCCTCCCATTGAATTAAATATGCACCCGGATATTTTCGGCCGAATTCCGTACTAGCACCATAATGGTATACCGCTTCTGCTCCATAGAAAATAATAAATGCTTGTGCGAGAATTTTCCTTTTATATTTTGCTGTGTACAAAATTGCCTTATCATTTTTGATGAATATTTCGAACTGAGTTTCGAGGAAGTCTTTTGAGAAAGGTACAAATTTTTGTCTTTTTGCAGTATCTATTTGTAGTTTATAAAACTCCACAATATTCCTGTCTCCGTTTTGTTCAATTTTAATTCCAAGCGTCAGAGCTTTCTTTATTTCATGGCGCGTTGCCTTTCGCATATTTCTTAAAAGTTCCTCTTCGGTCTTTCGAATATCTAATTGAGAGGTAAGTTCCGCGTGTAAATACATAGGAGCGCGAGAAAAACCAAGCTTGCGAAAGGTCTTACGTGAGAGGTCATTATCTTCAAGTTGCGGCCTGAGGCGTGCGAATACGCAATTATAGATTTTTCCTAAATTTCGAAGCTCCTTGCCAAATGCTATAACCAAGCCTTTATTATTCCAGTCAATAATTGGTCCTCCGGGTACAATTAAATATCTTGCTCTTTTTGCCGGCTCAACAATTGTTAGCATTACGCCTACAAGTTTCGAGTTCGAATAAAAACCTATGCGAATGACCTCCCTTTCTATTTGCTTCTGAAATTCTCCCCAATACCAGGAGTGCAAAAAATTCGCTTCGGGATGTTTAGCAATAAAGCCCTCCCACTCACTCTTTTTGTCTATTGTTTTTGTATCCATTGGTTAATTAAATAGGATATTCTTTTGGCATTTTGTTCCGAAACATTAATGTGGGTTGGGAGATTAAGGATTATTTTTGAATCGGCAACTGCATTTGGGCATTCCGATGCAACATCCGTATACCAAATGTCCGATAGGTAAACCCCATGTTCTTTGAGTTTTTTAACAAGGCCTGATCTATTGTTGCCTATAAATATTGGGAAACGAAGATTTGAAGATAAAGATACAGCTTTTTTGGTTTTTTCGCGATCAAACATGAGTACCTTATTAGGTAGTTTCGAAGCATAAATATTCGCAATCTTTTTTCTATGCGCAAGTTGTTTTTCAAGTAGTCTAAATTGGTAAAGAGCCATTCCGGCATGCCAATTAGGCAATGAGTAATAATCGTAAAAAGATTCATTCAGAACATCAGATAAAAGATTAAGCTTTTTTAGGATGAAATGATAAGGTTTGCCTAAAGCGTGCATATATGTGAAGCGAATCTTATACGTCTCTAAGGGATAAAATCTATCCTTAAAAACTAC
>JACQKO010000032.1 GCA_016204525.1 Candidatus Levyibacteriota bacterium
CTACAAAATTTCCGAAGATATTAGATAAAACTCTAAGTTTTGGTCGGCTTAAATTCAGCTCTAACATAATACAACAATATCAATTATAATTAGAATTTACAACGGGCCGGACAGCACTGCGCTACGCAATCGAACACTTCCAAAGCGTACTATCCGTCTGCGGTCAGGGTTGACAAAAATCAGGGCTATGATGTACAATCAGACATATGTTTGATCGTTCATATGTTATTGCACATAAGGGGCACCCTCATTTTATAGCGAATTCGAAAATGTCCTATCTTGCAAAATACATTCGCTCGCAAATCGATGAGAGAGATTTCGAAACTATTAAAAACCTCTCAGACCCGACAAAATTTAGAATTTACTTGCTCCTTTCAAAAGTAGAGGAAATCCCGGTGAGCGATATAAAAGTAATATTGGGCTTATCCCAATCTGCTGTTTCCCATGCGCTCTCTGATCTCCGCAAGGTTGATCTTGTAGAAAGTCACCGCTGCGGGCAGTTAATCTGCTATTCTTTAAATACGACAAACAATAAAGGGGTATTGAGTTTTCTCGAAAGATTTGTGAGGAGACATAAAGTATGAAAGGTATATTGCTTATTATTGTAGGAGTGATAATTGTAGTTTTGTTTGGAGGAATATTTCTTCTACGCTCAAATGATAGTAAAGAACCTTCGACTTCACAAAAAAGCACTTCTAGTGAGATTTCTCCAAACTATCTAAAATATTCGGAGGAAAATTTGGCAAAAGCAAACGAACGCGGTCGCACGATTCTCTATTTCTGGGCTTTTTGGTGTCCAACTTGTAAGGCGCTTGACGCGGAGCTTCGATCTCGTGGAAACGAATTGCCGTCTGACGTAACAATTCTACAAGTAAATTACGATACGGAAAGAGAACTAAAACAAAAATATGAAATTGTTATTCAACACACACTTGTTCAGATAGATCAAGATGGTAACGAAGTAGCAAAATGGATTGGTGGAGGCATTGAAACCATAAAACAGCAAGTAAAGTAATTATGTTTTTGCTTATACCTATTGCATTCATTTCAGGAATATTAACAGTCTTTTCGCCATGCGTTTTGCCCATTCTTCCAATAGTTTTGGCGAGCGGAATTGAGGGTAAGATCGGCCGGATCAGAGGCGTTGTAGCAGGAATTGTTGTAAGTTTTACAATAGCGGCACTGCTTCTTGCAACGGTTGTTCGCGTGCTTGGAATTCCAGCCGATACAATTCGAAACATTGCAGTTATTCTTCTTGTGATTTTTGGGTTGAGCATGGTCTTTCCTATTATTTGGGAAAAGGTGCTTGTTCTGATCGAGCGTTTTTGGAAAGTTCGTCCGGTTGAAACTCAAGGTGGCGGTTTCGGTGGGGGATTTATAACCGGCGCTTCTCTTGGGGTGGTTTGGGCGCCCTGCATTGGTCCGGTTGTTGCGACTGTCGCAACGCTCGCCGCTGTCTCGTCATTTTCCATATCAGGAATTGCCGTTGTTGCAGCTTACGCCTTAGGCACAGGTGTACCGCTTTACTTTATCGCGAAAAGCGGGAAAGCGGCAATAGGAAAATTTCCATTTCTTGCTACAGGAGGAGAAAAAGTTCGTCAAATCTTTGGAGTTGTAATTCTTGCGACAGCCCTTTTTATTTTTACAGGGTTAGACAGGAAAATTCAGGAATGGACATTAAACAATTTGCCTGAGGCTTGGACACAGATCGCAACTAGTTTCGAAAACCAATTTGAAACAAGCAGTTTTCTCAATCAATTAAAACCCGGTAAGCAAGACATAGAAAAGGCAAGCCCAGGTTCCGTAGTGGTTCGTGATGTATTGCTTCAAAATGATTTTACCGGAGCAAAAGTTGCGCAGTCTGATCTTATTCAGGGGTGTTTCGGCGGTAAAGACTGCATTCCTTCAATCGACAGTCTAAAATTCGAGTCTGCAGCAGAAGCTTCCTGGCTGAATGCTTCCGACATAGTGTTTGGGGTTGATCATAAGGGAGTTCAAAGAGCTTACCCACAGCGAATCTTGAATTGGCACGAGATTGCTAACGATGAGATTGAGGGTGACCCTATTGCCGTTACATTTTGTCCTTTGTGCGGTTCGGCGCTTGCGTTTGAGCGAAAAGTTGACGGCGTAATAACCGAATTCGGTGTCTCAGGAAAACTTCATAATTCTGATCTTGTGATGTATGATAGATATGAAGGAAATCTTTGGCAGCAAATAACAGGGGACGGGATTGTTGGTCCTGCGGCAAGACGAAATGAAAAGTTAAAACAAATTGCAATAGTAACTACAACTTGGGGGGAATGGAGAAAAGAGTATCCAGAAACAGAAGTACTCTCACGAGATACCGGATACTCTCGAGACTATAACGCATACCCTTACGGAACGTATGAGCAAGATGATGAATTATATTTTGGTGTCGAAAACCTTGATAAAAAATTGCAAATTAAAACAGTAGTGTACGGAATTGAGGTAAACGGTGCATCAAAGGCGTACCCTGAAAATGTATTCGATAAAAACTCTGTTATTTCTGATACGGTTGGCGGCGTTCCCCTACGTCTTGAAAAAACTTCCGAAGGAAAAATATTGGTTACAAATCTTGCGACTCAAGAAGAAATTATTCCAATCAGATTATTCTGGTTTGCCTGGGCATCATTTCACCCGGATACGGAACTTTATCAATGATATGAATCGAAAACTTTGGTATTTAAAACAAATAAATCTTTTTAAAACACTTGAAAGAGAGGAGCTTGAACATCTGGCAAGCCATCTGTCAGCAAAAGAGTATGGCAAACGACAGGTAATTTTAGAACCTCGCGATAAGGACAAAGTTTTTGTTCTAAAAACAGGAAGAGTCGAAATATATGAAATTACACCGGATGGTAAAAAAATTATAGTGGATGTGCTTGGACCGGGGAATGTGTTTGGTGATTTGGGAATGGAAGACTCGAATGAAACTTTTGTCGAGGCAACCACAGATTCTTTTGTCTGCGCCATGAATAAAAATGATTTTTTTGAGATGGTTTCTAAAAACTCACAGATTGCCTACCCTCTAATAAGAGAGTTATTTTCAAAGACGGTTGAATCAAAAAAGCAGGTCGCGTCACTTGCCTCAAATAACGTGGTTGCAAAGATTAAAGACTTACTTTTGAGACTTTCTAAAAGATATGGGGAGCAAAATCAGAACAAAACAGTAATTAAAGCCAAATTTACCCATGAACAGCTTGCTGACATGGTTGGTATCTCTCGCCCCACCATGACAGAACTTCTTAATAAACTCGAGAAGGATAAAGTAATTGAAAGAAACGGGAAAATAATCTCCTTTGATCCTCAAAAAGTGGCGGAGCTTCAATAATCTGGCCAACTAATTAAAAACACTTTGACTTTTTTCTGCCGATAGTCCCTGATTATCTTTAACCGCCACAGTTACTGTTGCGTCAACACATTCTCCGGGGGTGTCGTATCGCCATTCTACCTGCGGTCCATTGGTAGATCCAACAAAATATCCGCAGTTTATTTTCCAGATAAATGTCAGTTTTCCACCTTCGGGATCTGAAGCTATGGCTTTTAGCAAATAGCGATGAGGCGTTTCCTCATAAGAACCATGCAGTTGCGTATTGTTAATATTACCAACTACCGGAGTCTTGCCGGCAGGCTGACTTTGTTTGCCTCCTATCAATGTATTCCAGTTTGGTTCCTTGCTTTTATCATATCCACCATTTTCAAACTTCTTTTTACACTCATTTATTATATCTGTCGGATTTTTAGATGCCTCTATCCGCTCAAGGCAATCGGCAACAAAAGCGCTGGTCTCTCCATAGTCATTGCGGCCCAAAAGCGGTATATCCTCCTGACCATAAGCGCCTGAAAGCCATTCATCAAAACAAAGTCCAACTATGCGTTCTCGCAATTTATATAAACTGCGCCGCGCTTCATAATTTTTCTCCGTTTTAAGTTTCTCATCAACATCATTTATGGATTCATCGCAAACCAGTCTTAATGTCTCTGTCTGTCCCAACTCTCCGCGGCCAAGAAGGGGCATGCGTTTATCTCCTTCCTCATGTCTTCCCGAAAGCCATTCATCAAAACACCAGCCCACCATACTCTGCCGCTTTTGAAAGATTTCCCATTTTTTATCAAATTCCCTCTCTTTGGAGATGGCCTGATCAAACTCATCCAAGATATTTTGGCAAAGTACCTGCAAGGCATCACTTTCACCAAATTCTCCTCTACCCAGAAGCGGTACATCTGCATCACCACTCAAAAAACTAAGCGGGCCTTCAAGCCAGGCATCAAAACAAGCATCGGCTATTGCTTTTCTCTCCTCAAAAAGTTTAATTCTTTCTTGCCAATCAGCTTCGATACTAAGCGCTTTGTCAACCTCGGCAAGTTTTTGGTCACATTCTAGAGTTATATTCTTTTTGCAAACATCTAATTTGCCCTGGATATCTTCTCCTTTATCAATGAGCGGAGAAATTATTCGATTACATTCTTCAACGGAGCTGAGGGTCAATTCGGACCTTTGAGAGGAGAAGTTGTAAAACGCAGCGCCAATGACAGCGACAGCAGCTATTGCTCCAACAATAACCTTTGGAGAAAAACTACCAAATAAGCCCTTAGTAAATTTCATCTATATTTACTATAAACTAAAAACTAATCAAGCGTCAAATAATTTGTCGCTCAAATGACAGAATATTGAATCCCCCGCGACTATACTCGTTTTATTATGAAAGGAATTGTAACGTGTGAGGATTGTGTTATAGAACTTTGGAAGACAAACTGCGTGGACTGCGAGGCGGCAAAACCTATTGTTGCGGAGCTTGAGAGGAAAGGTTATATGTTCGAGAAGCATAACATTGAAACGGGAGAGGGTAGAAGATTTTGGGAAGAATACCTGGTAGAAATTGATAAAAACTCAAGAGAACAAGGATATGATGAGGGGTATATTTACACGCCAACGTTTATTAATCCAAAGACACGAAAGGCACTTGCATTTACCGATAGGGCACCCACAAAAGAAGAATTAATAAAGTTAGTAGAGGGAGGTGAAATGACATGATGGGACACGGAAAACACGATAACTGCGCCATGTGCAGAATGGGAAAGGCAGTTGGTATGATTGAGAAACATCCTGACGGCTGTAATTGTGAAGTCAATCCAAAAGAAAAAGCTGAGCAAAAAAGAGAAAGCAAAGAGAGACAATTTGCTAATGCAGACTTTGCTTAAGATGAGACTTTGGGGTAGGAAAGCTTCCTACCCCCACGATCTTATACGAAAAAGTTTTAATATGATAAAATTTGTTTCTATGAAACCAAACCAGGAATTCAATAAATTAGCAAGCGAAAAAGCAATTGCAAAAGCTGTTTCTTCACTTGAGAGAAACGGAATAAAAGCAATTGTGGCCGGAAATAGCGGCCAAGCAAAAAAAGAGGCATTGGATATAATACCCGCAGGAGCCGAAGTATTCACCGCAACATCTCAAACCGCAGAAGTTGTAAGCCTGGCAAAAGAAATAAACGAATCTGGAAAATATGATTCTGTGAGACAAAAGCTCATGACGATGGACAGAACTACACAATCTCGGGAGATGGCAAAATTAGGAGCTGCTCCTGAGTTTGTGGTGGGATCTGTCCACGCAGTGACAGAAGACGGACAGCTTTTAATTGCATCAGCGACAGGAAGCCAACTCCCCGCAGAGTCTTATGCTAGTGAAAAAGTGATTTTTTTAGTTGGAACACAAAAGATTGTCAAGAACATACAGGAAGGTTTAAGAAGAATTTATGAATATTCATATCCATTGGAAGACGTACGGGCACAAAAAGCATATGGTATGGGGAGTGGAGTTAACAAAATTCTTATAATCAACAAAGAAGTGATTCCCGGGAGAATAACTGTGATTTTTATTAAAGAAAACTTAGGATTTTAAAGGAGGTGAGATAAAAATGATGAAAACTATGATGATGGGAATGATGGCAATAATTATGATTGTTGGTGTTATATTTGCAGGAATTGGAGTACAAATGCATCAGAGGGTAACGGTTGAGGAGGCAAAATTTCACGTGCTTCAATCCGAATACTTTATTCAAAGTAAAGAGGTTCGGGACGCGGCAGAAACTGGATCTGAACTCAACTCTCAATTAGTGCAAATACAAAATTACCCATCGGAGCTTTTAAGACTTAAGCTTGTTGGGGTTGGGAATATATTGACTGGGATATTTGTTCTACTTTTTGGAATTTTGATTGCGTTAATTATGATGCCTGTTAGACTTGGAAAGATTATTAA
>JACQKO010000031.1 GCA_016204525.1 Candidatus Levyibacteriota bacterium
ACTATCATATTTGATGCCGAGTAAAGCTTTTTCATGTACGAAATAAAGTTCTCATGCTTAATTGATCTGATTACTTCTTTTCTTCCCGCAATATCCCAACCCATCGGTGTATCACCATACAAAAGCGCCTCGTAAACATCTGAGATTTTTCTTGGAGGTGTATCTTCATACAAATTAATTTCTTCAATAATAACCCCTCTTTCTTTTTCTATTTCTTTTGGATCGAGAAGCAGATTTGCTAACATATCAGAAAGAATATCAAATGATAGCTCGACTCGATGAGCGGCAGATTTTATGTAGTACCCTGTATATTCTTTTCCCGTGAAGGCGTTGGATTCGGCTCCTGCTCCATCAACTAGGGTTGATATCTCACGTGCGGTTGGGCGTTTCTTGGTACCCTTGAATGCCATGTGCTCAAGAAAGTGAGAAATTCCATTGTTGTTGCGAGTCTCATACCGAGATCCTGCTCCAACCATTACCATGGTTGTCGCGGACTCTACCTCCATGATAGGCACGATCACAACATTCAGGCCGTTTTTAAGCACCGTCTGATGGAACTTCATAAATGAAAAATGGCTACATAGTTAAATGGCTACATAGTTTTAAACCATGCAACCATTCAGCTATTCTAACTATTTGTAGCTTTATTATCTCACATGCGCTTGACCGTTTCAATTCCAAGAAGACTGAGGCCGTTCTGGAGAGTTTGGCCAACAGCAGAAGTTAATTCCATGCGAAATTGATTTCCCACAATTCTATGTTTTTGATAAAAAAGGTTGAATTTTTGGGCTAATTCGAACAAATATTCGGCGACGAGGTTTGGAAACAACCTTTCTTGTGCCTCCGAAACAACCTCTTCAAAATGAACAAGCTTCCGAAGAACATTAAGTTCTTCAATTTCTAATTTCAAATTTCTAATTTCAAATTTCAAATTTTCCGCGACTGTTAGTTGTCCGTTGTCAGTTGTCATTTGTTGCTTTTCAATTACGCTTTTTGTTCGAACATAAGTATATTGTAGATATGGTCCTGATGCTCCAGTCAAGGAAATTGATTCGTCGAAATTAAATTCTATATCACTTCCTATCGTGTTTTTTAATAAAGCGTATTTTATTGCCGCGAGTCCCACTTGTTGCGCGGTCGAACCGTCCATGTTAGGATAGGCTTTCGAAATGCGCGAAACAGCCTCATCCATTAACCACTCTCCTGTGATTATCTCGCCGGTTCTTGAAGACATCTTTCCGCCGGGAAGCTTTACTAAACCATGAGATATGTGTATAGTTTTTGAAGCCAATTCCGGATTAATTTGCGAAAGCGCCGAAAAAACTACCTTAAAATACTCCGCTTGCTCTTGAGCAGTTATTATAATCGAGCGATCGTAAGGAAAATCTTTATATTTTGTTGCCGCAAGACCCAAATCTTTTGCTTCATATGTAGGCAGACCAAGTGAATTTATAAAAACACGATTATGCAGTCCATATTTTTCACCTGGAAAAATTATTGCACCATCGCTTTCTTCAAATGCGCCCTTTTTCAAAAATTCGCGAACCAACTCTGCCCCGATTTTTCCCACTTGGCTTTCAAAATAAAAGCGTTTGAAGGCAGTTCCCAGCCGTTTGTAGATCGAATCAAAATACTCAAGGCTCCATTCCCTGCCCTTTTTGTAAAGATCGCGAACAGAAGGATCTTCTTGATAGATTTTTTTATTTAATTCATCAATTTCTTTCTTTATATTTTCATTCGAATCATAATCGCGCGAACCAAGCGTGTATGCCCTCCCCATAAATTGGGCTCGAACAGACAAGGGCGCGCTATCATCCGGCATTTCTTTTTTGAGTTTTTGCATTCCATAAATCGCCTTTGCAACATGAAGCCCAACATCCCCCTGATAACAAACGCGAAATACACGCGCGCCTTGCGATTCAAGCAACCGCGAAAGCGACTCTCCCACTAAATTCGAATACAAATGTCCAATATGAAATTCCTTAAAGGGATTAGGATCGGTAAATTCAACCATCACTTTTTGCCCTTTTAATTTTTCCGACAAACCGAATTCGTTTTTCTTTTTATTTATATAATCAATAGTCCCACGCAAATATTGTTCGCTCAAAAAGAAATTGACGAACCCGGGGCTTGCTACTTCAATTTTGTCGATCGCCGACCCCAAATCCCCTTTGATACTTTTCTCTAGCTCCGCCTTTATTTCATATGCAACGTCAAGGGGCTTTTTCTTGATTGTCGAAGCCAGCCGAAGGGCAACATTCGTATAATAATCCCCGTTTTCAAGTCTTTCCGAAATCGAAACCTTAACATCAATATCCTTTTTTGTCAACTCTCGAACAACAAGTAATAAGTTATCAGTAATAAGTTTTTTCGCATTCATAGTTTTCATTTTAAAGCCAAAGGGTGAAATTAGCAACAAAAGTTGTATAATTACGACTTATGAGTTCGGCAGAAGTCAGGCCATTCACGCCTTTATTGCGTGAGGTGGCAAAACAATTAACCTCTCCTTTTTTAAGAAGTGAAGTAATTACTAGTGAAGAAGATGGAATGAAAGAGTCTGAGCAGTTACTTCTTGAGGGATATGGAGGAATAATCCTTCTAAGGCATTTCTCTCTTAAGGATCCGTTCCAGATTATTAGGGATACGCTCGCGAATAAGGCTCTAATTAGAAAAGAAGCTTTAACACCTATGGCTCTGCATCAGGTTTATCCCTTGCTAAAAGGTGTCGCAGGAATGCTCGAGATAAAAATAGACCCAATTGTTACTAACAATACTGTAAGAAGATTTAAAGAAAAAGGCAAAACACCTCCTGGCCCTAATGAGGGCCTGAGAGGTTTTACTGCCGACGCTATTGGTGTGCTGCGTCGGGGAGGAATTTTATACATAGCCCCAGAGGGCGAAAGAAAGGATCATTTGGAACAGTATTCAAACAGAGCAATAGGAACACTGCTTGTCGCATTAAAACGCTCAGGACTTTCGAATGTGGCTTTCTTGTTTGTGGATCTGAGACTTGCCGGAAGAGAAGAAAACTATTGGGGCAAAAAAGGACTTAATTTATTAAATAGATATGAAACGAGAATTGGCCGCGCACTAACTCTTGATCAAGTAATGGAGATGGCAGGAGGGAGATTTGGTAATGTGGATAGCGATGTTATTTTGCCTGAGATGCAAAGAACAGCGGCAATATCAAGGCCTAGTCGGGATTGAGGCTTTTTCCATACTTGACAAATAGAAAACTATTTACTAAAAATAAATTAGATGGCTTTATCAGAACTAGGAATCAGTTTTGATCCCCAAAAAACTGCAGAGCAGGTGCACAAAGATGTAAGTGCCAGATATTCCAACATCACCCCTGAGGATGCTGATAGGGTTGTTCAGGATTTAGCAGAGGGCGCAAAAGTCACTAAATTTATAGGCGTGCTCGCTTATAGGCGTCTTAGAGATATTGCGACGGGGAAAACCCCACCACTTGCCTCTAGTCCAACTTGAGTTCTTTGAGGAATTTTTTAAACTTGCCGTTGATGTCAGGATGCTTAAGAGCCAATTCTACTGCGGTTTTCATATATTCAAGTTTGTCGCCGGTGTCGTAATATTTTCCATTTTTAATTTCAACTGCGTAAATCGGCATGCCGTCATCGCGCAACAAATTGATAGCGTCAACTAACCATATCTCTCCGCCTTGCCCCGGTTTCAAACGCTTTAACGCAGAAAAAATCTCCGGCGGCAAAATATAAGCGCCGTGAGTAGCGATTTGTGAAGGGGCCTCGTTTGGTCTTGGTTTTTCGACAATACTTTTTATTTTCGAAACATTACCTTCTACATGTTCTAGGTCCGCAATTCCGTAGCGGGCAAGATCTTCTTTTCTATCGATTCGAACACCGGAAATGACAACTCCGCCGTATTTTTCTTGAACTTCTATCATTTGCGCGAGTCGCGGCGGATCCGACAGGATAAATTCATCTGCCCAGAGAACCGCGAAGGATTCATTATCAATTATTGGCTCTGCGGCTAAAACCGGCGTCCCATTTCCATACGGCCCCTTCTGGCGAACATATATAAAATTGGCCATCTCGGAGATTTTTTTCGTATACTCGATTAAATCCTGTTTGCCTCCGTCTTCAAGATTCTTGATTAGTTCCGCATTTGGAACGTCAAAATGGTCTTCAATCGCCCGCTTTAGAGCACCTGTAACTAAAATAATATCTTCGATTCCGGAATCCACTGCCTCCTCAACCACATATTGGATAACGGGTTTATCAACTATCGGGAGCATCTCCTTAGGCATCGCCTTAGTTTGGGGTAAAAAACGAGTTCCAAACCCTGCGGCTGGTATTACAGCTTTACGAATTTTCGCCATATGTTTCCTAATTTTAGTTCCAAACTCCCCAAAAGTCAAAAATAACATTCCCCTTGCTTGAAAAGCCTTGCCTGTGGTAAAATTCTTGGATGTTTAGGTTCCTAGGGGAAGTAAAGAGCGAGCTTGACAAGGTTACTTGGCCGGACATAAATAACGTAATAAGATTAACCTCCATTGTAATTATAATAAGTTTATTAGTTGGAGTTTATCTTGGAGCCGCAGACTTTCTCTTTACCAATCTGTTGGGAATCATAGTTAGATAGCAAATAGATACTAGATAATAGATAATAGATACTAGGACGAACAAAAATCCCTAGTAGCTAGTATCT